>CAZHYX010000335.1:0-3336 GCA_964536675.1 uncultured Flavobacteriaceae bacterium | reverse complement strand
AGGATTGCAACCTGGAAGCAAGTCGCATGGCTATTTGTCGCCGGGTATTTGTGATCTGAGCCGAATTCGGATATAATGAGTTAGCTGCAAGCTTAAAAGGAAACATAGATTCATTGTTGGCGTTCCTACAAAAAGGTCAAAAAGCGACCATTTAATGCCGTTTCCTGAAGCTAAATTAGGTGACGAATTGGCCCCAAATTTGCTTTTTGCAATGCCGCCATTGTTACATTGTATAAATTGTATAATAAGAATAGGTGCTAAAATAACTATTGGAGGATAGTGTGATGGAAGAAAGCAAGAAACTAAAACTTTTCATTAGCTATTCGCATCAAGACAACCTTGATAGTAATCTTTATGTCGAGGAATTTAAAAAACATATTACTCCATTAAAGGATAATGGATTAATAGAAGATTGGTATGATCGAAAGATTTTGCCAGGTAATGAGTTTCAAACAGAAATTGATAATAATTTAGAGGATGCTGATATTATTTGTTTATTTATGTCATCAAATTTTCTTGCTTCAAATAGCTGTAAAGAAGAAAAAAAGAAAGCACTGGAATTAAGTAAAAAGAAAGGAATCCCGGTTATTCCAATTATTTTATGTCCTTGTGGATGGCAAGATGACAGAGATATTTCTTCTTTATTAGCACTGCCTACAGACGGCAAATCTGTCTCAAGTTTTAAGGATCGAAACGAAGCTTGGAACGATGTTTATAATGGATTAAAAAAAGTAGTTGAAAAAGAGTTAAAAATTAAACAATTAAAAATAACAGAAGAATTTGAAAATTTTCTACAAGATGTGGAAATGCTAACAAAAGCACATTCTCAAAAAGAGAGAATTCTTTTAGATGATATATTTGTGTATCCTGAGATAGATAAATATGACGCTTTAAGAGAATATGAAGAGAAAATGAGCTCAGAAGAATTATTAAAAAAACTTTTAGAATATCCCGAAATTGTTATAGCTGGAGAAGGTCAGTCGGGTAAGACAACTCTGTGTAAAGCAATATTTAAAGAGTTAAGAAACAAGAACCTCGTTCCGGTTTATGTATTTGATAAAAAGACTCAATTTGAAGGGAAGATAGAAAATAAAATATTACGATCATTTCATGAACAATATGAGGGATTTGATATAAAGGAAATTGATAAAGAGCGAATAGTTCCAATAATAGATGATTTTCACCTTGCTAAGAATAAAGAAAAACATATCAAGGATTTATTTATATATCCTCGCTGCATCCTTATTGTTGATGATATTTTCAGTTTGAACATTAAAAATGAAAAACTTATTAAGGCATTTGATTACTTTAAAATAAGGGAACTTAAACCGTCCTTAAGGCATGAATTAATTAAAAAGTGGATAAGTTTAACAGATAAAGAAATTAGAGATATTGAGACTTACCAAAAGATTGACAAAAACACAGAACTTATAGATTCCATTTTAGGAAAAACCATTGGTGGAGGAATCATGCCTGCATATCCATTTTTCATTTTATCTACCATAGTTACCTATGAAACGTTTGCGATGCCACTGGATCAAGAAATAACATCTCAAGGTTACTGTTATCAGGCTTTTATATATTTTTATTTGAGGAAACAGGGTGTAAGAAACGATGAGATTGATACATACGTCAATTTCCTAACGGAGCTGGCTTTTTTTATTCACAAGGAAAAGAAATATGAGTTAGCGCTTGATGATTTTAATTTATTTATGAAGTTGTATTTGAAGAAATATCACCTTCCAATAAAACAACAGACTTTACTTAAAAATTTAATACAAATAGTGTTAGTGGATAGCTTTAATAATTACTCATTTCGATATCCTTACCTTTATTACTTCTTCGTTGCCAAATATATTGCGGAGCATATTGAAAATAAGAAAATAAAAGAAGAGATGGATAGAATAATGCACAATCTACATGTAGATGAAAATGCTTATATTACGGTTTTCATAGTTCATCATACCAGAAATACCAAAATCTTGGAGGAAATTGAACTGAATGCGCTATGCTTGTTTGATGAGTATAAACCTTCAACGTTAACAAAAGATGAAGTTGAGTTTTTTGATAAAAAAGCAGAAATTATCGTTCAAGCGGTTTTACCTCACGCCAATGCAACACCTGAAAAAGAAAGGGCGAAAAGATTGAAAAAACAAGATGAATTAGAGCAACCTCAAAACGGTACAGAGCAAGGAGAAGATACAAATGAAGAAGATCCTCTCGGAGTAGAATTAAGGAGAGCTATTAAAACAGTGGAGGTTATTGGTACTATTATTAAAACCCGGACTGGTTCTCTGGAAAAAACAAAACTTGAAGCGATGTTCAAAGAAGCGATGAATATTCATTTAAGAATCCTATCTTTTTTCTTTGAAATCATAAAAGGTAAAGATGAACAACAAGCTATTGTCGCTTTTATAGAAGAGAGATTAAAAAAGATTGTTGAAGAAAAGAAGAGAAGCCCGAGTGAAGAGAAATTAAAGGAAATAGCAAGAATTATTTTCTGGAATTTGAACTTTTTTGCTGTTTATGGTTTTATTAACAAAACAGTTCACTCTTTAGGTTCAGATAGGTTAAAATCAATCGTTGAGAAGGTCTGTAATGAAGTAAATACTCCGGCATCTTTTCTGGTAAAACATGGGATTTTGATGTGGCACAATAAAAATTTACAAGTTGAGAGAGTTACAGAAAAGGTCAAAGAAAAAGATTTTTCTAAGATAGCAAAAAGAGCAATAGAATTCATGATTGTTAACTATTGTTCATTACACCCAATTAACTATAGAGATAGGCAAAAAGTAGAAAGCAAATTAGAAATTTCGCCAAAAAAACTTTTAACAAGAGGTTAGTGAAAAAAGGGGCGGTTCTATTTTTTGAAAAAAAGGAATTAAAAATCTCAATAATGCACTACAAATAACTGTGACCGCTGACGCGTTCCCAGTTGCTGAGCTTTGACATTGACCGGAGGAAATACACTATGGCAGAAGAAGTACGCTAGTGGCAGTTTGCTCCTGTTGCACGAGAAAGCGTCTTTCCGCAAGCCAGTCTAGCTTTCCTTCCGTTCCAGAAGGAACCTATAGCTGAGTGGGCAAGTGATAGCGACCTTCAAGGGTATTTGTACGCTCTTTGCGATGCCCCCGGCTTCTGTGTAGATGAATCTGGTATTGAGCGTCCTGTTAATTACCGCAGCTATGGCAAGAAAATAGGGACAGACACCTATTTTTATTGACATTTTCGTCAGATGATGATTTTTGTGCCACCACTGCATTACCTAACAGAGCATACTTGGGAAATTAAGGGGACACAATACTTAATTATCAGAAAAAGGGGGGCCAAAGTGAT
>CAZHYX010000334.1:1883-3338 GCA_964536675.1 uncultured Flavobacteriaceae bacterium | reverse complement strand
TAAAAAACGTCTAAACTTTTATTTTGTAAACAATAAAACAGAGAATTTAGAAAAGTTAATAAATGCATCAAAAGCAAAGGAGAAGGTAATTATTACTTTTAAAAGTGTTGAAGAGTTTTTAGCTAAAGAAATTTATATAGAGCATAAAAATATACAATTAAAAATTCATTTAAAATATCTTGATTCCATTTAAGTATGAAAATATACTAATTATTTATAAAATCATTATATTTGTTATATAAAACATGATTATGAATATTGAAGCTACAAAACTAGAATTAATGCATTTATTGTTGCAAACTCAAAAGGAAGGTTTGTTAGTAAAGTTAAAGGAAGTTTTTGATGAAGAGCTAGTCGATTGGTGGAGCGAAATGACTTCTGAAGAACATCAAGAAATAGAAGTTGGGTTGGCTCAAGCAGACAAAGGTGAACTTATTGATAATGACCAAGTAATGAAACGTTTTAATAAATGAAATTAAAAATTGTTTGGACTCTACAAGCTGTAAAAGGATTAGAATCTGTTATTGAATATTTAGAGGCAGAATGGACTTCAAAAGAAATTTATAATTTAGAGCTAAAACTAAAAGAACTCTTAGAAAGAATAAGCTCATATCCTAAAATATGTCCAGCAACTATAAAGCACAAAAATGTCCGTAAAGGATTAGTTGATAAGAACAACTATATTATTTACAGAATAAACTTTGATAAAAGAGTCATAGAGCTTATTAATTTTAGAGGTACTAGACAAAAACCATTAGAATAGTAGTGATTTTATATTACTAGGAATCCTAATAGATAAAACCCTATTTTAGCTTTCATTTAAACAAATACAAGTAAATATAATTGATATATAATTTAAAAATAAAATCTATTTTTGTTACAAAATGAATTATAGTTTATGTTACTAAAAAATTTATATAAAATTACATCCTTTAAAAAAGAGGATACTATTTTGAATGCAACTATTCATTTAAATAAAGAGCACGCTATTTTTAAAGGTCATTTCCCAGATAATCCGGTAATGCCCGGAGTTTGTATGATTCAAATTATAAAAGAACTGACTGAGCAAGCGTTGAATGCTGAATTGTTTATGGAAAAATCTAGTAATATTAAGTTTATGTTATTGATCAATCCTGAAATCCATGCAAACCTTACACTAGAACTAAAAATATCCGAAGAAGACAACATTGTTAAAGTAAAGAATGTTACAAAATTTGAAGATACATTGGCATTAAAATTTAGTGGAACTTATAAAGTAGTTTAGTATTTATATTGACATAAAAGACATTGATTATCAGTTATATTTCATTTGTTTTGAAAAAGTTTGTCATTCCTGTGGAGGCAGGAATCCATAAAACGAATAGTGTAATATGAACAAAATTTAAACTCAATACTAATACAACAAATTATTTTACTCAGTCTAATTAAGATTAAACCATGTTAAAACACCTCATA
>CAZHYX010000334.1:0-1783 GCA_964536675.1 uncultured Flavobacteriaceae bacterium | reverse complement strand
AACAAATTATTTTACTCAGTCTAATTAAGATTAAACCATGTTAAAACACCTCATATACATATCATTTCTCAGCTTTTTTTTCACAAGCCCTTCAATTTCCAAAATAAGAGAGTTGTACAAAGAAGCGCCTAATTCAAAAGAAATAACATTACAATTAGTAAAGGAATTAGAAACTATAAAAAAAACAGATAATGCTGTTTTGGTTGCCTATAAAGCCGCCTCATTAACTTTATTAGCTAAAAATAGTAAAGGAGCAAAAATTAAAAAAGAGTATTTTAATAAAGGAAAAGAATTACTAGAATTTATTATTTCTAAAAACCCTAAAAATATTGAACTTCGTTTTATACGTTTAACCATTCAAGAAAAAACACCCAAATTTTTAAAATACAAAGAATATATTAGTGAAGATAAACGCTTTATCTACAATCACTTAAAAAGTGTTACAGATAGAGATTTAAAGGATTATATTAAGGAATTTGTTTTGGAATCTAAATCATTCTCAATCGAAGAAAAAAATGTAATTTCGGAACTTTAATGTAATTTAGTTTCGTGATTAATTTGATTGATATAATACAAAGAATGGATGATTTGAAATGTTGCGTAATTATTCCTACCTATAACAATCATAAAACCTTAAAACGAGTTATTGATGGTGTTCTAAAATACACAAAAAACATCATTATCATTAATGATGGCTCAACAGATACCACTTCTACAATTTTATCTGAATATCAAGAATTAAATCAAATACATTTAGAGAAAAACCAAGGTAAAGGTAATGCCTTACGTTTAGGTTTTAAAAAGGCGGTTGAATTAGGGTTTGAATATGCTATAACTATAGATTCTGACGGACAGCATTATCCTGATGACATTCCGCTATTTATTGATGAATTAGAAAAATCAGCAAATAAAAATCTGTTGCTAATTGGTTCAAGAGATTTGAATGCAAAAGGGATGCCTAAAAAAAATAGTTTTGCCAATAAATTTTCAAATTTTTGGTTTTGGGCAGAAACCGGACATAAACTTCAAGATACACAATCAGGATTTCGATTATATCCTGTAAAAGAACTCAGTAAAATGAAGTTTTATACTACAAAGTTTGAATTTGAAATAGAAGTGATTGTAAAAGCTTCCTGGAAAGGAATTGAAGTAAAAAGCATCCCCATTAGAGTATTATATGATCCATCTGAAAGAGTTTCACATTATAGACCTTTTAAAGATTTTGCCCGTATTAGCCTTGTAAATACTTGGTTGTTAATCATTGCATTATTGTATATAAAACCTAGAGATTTTTTTAGAAGATACAAGCAAAAAGGATTCAAGCGTTTTCTACGTGAAGATTTATTGGGTAGTACAGACTCTAACCTTAAAAAATCATTATCTATAGCCTTAGGTGTTTTTATTGGCTTGACACCACTTTGGGGATTTCATACAATTTTATCTATATTTTTAGCAGTAGTTTTTAAACTGAATAAAGTAATCAGTTTTGCTTTTTCGAATGTTAGTTTTCCGCCATTTATTCCTTTTATAATTTATGGTAGTTTAAAAATTGGCGGATTTATCTTAGGCAAAAAAGGTGGCTTTCAATTAAATCAAATTGATAGTGATTTTGATATTACGGCTCATCTGCTTCAATATGTTATCGGTAGTTTTATATTAGCAACAGGTTTGTCTATTCTATTTGGTATATTCGGATATATAATTTTAAGTTTGATCAGTAGAAATAAACCCCCGATAAAACATGGATAAATTTTTTATTCATATATATAATACATTCCGCAAA
>CAZHYX010000333.1:0-3369 GCA_964536675.1 uncultured Flavobacteriaceae bacterium | reverse complement strand
ATATAAGAGATAAAAAAATAACTAAAGCAATGATTACACCCATTGAAAATTTTATGTTTGAAATTCTTGAAGAAATTGAATTTAATATAGAAAGTGTTGACTTTTGTAAAAAAACTTTAGACTTTATCATTAATGGACAAGAAAGAGAGTTTTATGGTCAAGGATATAGAGCAATTATTTATACTTCATTTATTGTTGCTGTTTTAAAGCATTTAAGAAATATGTCTCATCAAATAGGTTTTATAATGATAGATTCTCCATTAAATGCTTATAAAGCACAAGATACTCAAGATAAAAATTTATCTGATAACTTTTATTACTATTTTAAAAGAGAGAGTTCAAATGGTTCACAAATTATTATTTTTGAAAATACAGATGTTCCAGATACTGTTAAAAATAAAATTGAAAAAATAGATAAAAATGGTTTTTTAGCTGTAGAAAGACTTATTTTAAAACAAAAAAGAAAAAATATTCTATAATTTCCTTTTTATATGAAGTTAAGCGATAGATAGTTGATATTATTTTTATAAAAATGAAACAGGTATACTATTTTCAATAGATACTTGACAATTTATGATAAAATATGAAATATCTATTTAGGAGATGTCATGAAGTTTGTAGCAAGAAAAGAAGAATTGGCCATTCTTGAACGTAAATATAATCAAGAATCTTCCTCTTTTGTAGCTGTATATGGAAGAAGACGAATTGGTAAAACAGAGCTTGTTAACCACTTTGTTCGTTCTAAGTCTTGCCCTCTTTTTTCAGTTACAGGAGCTTATGATGCTTCATTGAAATCTCATTTAGATAATTTTGCCAATAAATGCTTTTTAGCTTTTGGCTGTGAGAGACCAAGTTTTAAATCTTGGACAAATGCATTTTTGTTTCTTCAAGTGGAGATAGAAAAACTTTCTTTGGAAGATGGATGTAAATTTACTATCTTTATAGATGAGTTACCATGGTTGGCTCAAATAAAAAGTTCAGGATTTAAGTCTGCTTTGTCTCTCTTTTGGAATGACTTTGCTTCAAAGAGAGATGATATTTTTCTTATTGTTTGTGGTTCAGCTACCTCATGGATTATCAACCATATTATTGAAGATAGAGGTTCTTTAGCCAATCGAGTAACAGCCATAATTCATTTAGAAGCATTTAGTCTTTCTGAGACCAAAGAGTTTTTGGAAACATTGGGACATAAAGGGGTAACACATAAAGTTACGGTAGATTATTATATGGCACTTGGTGGAATTGCCCACTATTTGGTTTTGCTAGATAAAGAAAAATCATTTGTTCAAAATATGGACATGCTTTTCTTTCAACAACATGCTGTACTTAGAGTTGAATATTACAACCTTTTTTCTACACTTTTTAAAAATCATCAAACACATGAAACTGTTATAAATCATCTTTCTACCCGTTGGAGTGGATTAAGTCTGTCTCAACTTGGGGCTAAAAAAGATTTACAAGTAGGGGCAACACTTTCAAAAGCATTGAGAGAATTAGAGGAATCAGGTTTTTTAGTAAAACGTCAAAAATATGGTCAAAGAAAGAGAGAAATACTCTACAGTGTAGGTGACCCCTTTGTCTACTTTTTTACAAAGTGGGTATCAAATATATCTATGATTGAGTTAAGTCAAAATAAAAACTATTTTTCTACACTTTATCTTTCTTCTTCCTATCGTTCATGGGCTGGTTTTGCATTTGAAAATATTTGTCATGGTCATTTATATCAAATTAAAAAAGCCTTAGGTATTGCTGCTGTAATGACACGCTCATATTATTGGTCAGCCAGTGATGATAAGCAAGGAAGTCAAATAGATATATTACTTGATAGAGATGATGATGTTATCAACATAATTGAGTGTAAATATCATAATAAAGAGTTTACTATTTCTAAGGCATATGCTAGTAACTTGATTAATAAGTCTGAGCTATTTTATGAAAAATCTAAGTATAAAGGCTCTATTCAAGTGGTAATGTTAAGTTCTTTTGGCGTAAAAAGAAATTCTTATTCAGATGAGATTGTTTCTAAGAGTCTCACTTTAGAAGCTCTTTTTGATTAGAGGGATTACTGAAATTGCATTTTAAAAGCCTTTGGTATATATTTAATACCTAATATTAGAAACCACAGGCAAATGGTCAGACCCCAAATCTTTTTCAACAAATATTTCTTCCACTTGAAATTCATTTGAAAGTAACAAATGGTCGATGGCAAGTTTAAAGTTAGGAAACAGAGGTAGTTGTTTCTCTAGGTCTATTGTCCATCGCATCCCTTTTACAACTTTTGTGTTTGAAGCTTTTTCAATCTCTTTGACGCTATGACTCCATGAAACAGCATTAAAATCACCTGCGATGAGTGTTAAGCCTTTGATATGCTCAAAAGTAGCTTTCATCTCTTGTATTTGTTTGGGTTGTCCGTAGGGAAAAGGCCAAAGGGTATGAATGGAAACAATATTAATGGGATTTTCATTAACAATGATTTGTTTCCAAACTAAGCCTTTGCCTTTAAGACATATGGACTGTTCATCTTCAAAGGGATGTTTAGAAAGTATGGCAACAGCACCGACTACGGGGTAAAATTCACAATAAGCTTGGTAGGGGTAAGCTCCATGCTTATTGGCATCATGGTCATATCTAAGTTCTCCTAATGCTTCTTGCTGTGCTTTTGTAACTTCTTGTAGGGTAATAACATCGGCATTACTCTCTTTGAAATACTCTAGCACTTTGTCCATCTCTTGGTTTCTAAAATTGAGATTGAACTGTATGTGTTTTAGGGTATTTGTTTTCTCTTTGTGTAAAGGGCTAGGAGAAAAAGGTAGGTTTATGAAGTAAAGATAAACGGCTCCAACGGCGACTATCGTAAAATAAATTAACATGTTTCTTGTTTTGTGAAAAAAAGCCAAAAGAAGCATGGTAGGTAAGAGCATGAGTAGTAGATGTACTCTAAAGTGACTATATGAGTCAAAGAGAGGATGGAGCGAATTGAAAAAGCTTAATGTGAATGGTACGGCTATAGAGATAACGATGATGTAGATGAGTTGTTTGATGATGTTTTTTGGTGTTTGGTTCATGGTTTTCTTTTTTATATTGTAGCAAGTTTTAATAATAAAATACTATCGACTGATTAATTAAATAATGTTATAATCATCACCAATAAAATAAAAGAGAATAAAAATATGGCATTCATAACAAGCTTACGCATTAAAAACTTTTTTTCAATTAAAAATGAAGTAATCATTGATTTTAAGGCATCACCTTACAATATTGAAAATAATCCAGAGAGATTGTTTGAGTTTAATGGAGAATATTATAATAAGGTTATTTCTTTTTATGGGGCGAATGCTTCGGGGAAGACTACGGTTTTGAAAGCGATAA
>CAZHYX010000332.1:0-3393 GCA_964536675.1 uncultured Flavobacteriaceae bacterium | reverse complement strand
AAAAGCACTAACTTTGATTTAATCACTTATTGCCCAATGATTTATATACTTTGTTATGCCCTTTTTTTCTTTATTCAGTCAGTTCGAAATCATTTTTATCGAATTCTTTTCCGTTAATTATTATTGAGACTTGATGTAATCCAATATGATATTTTCGAGTTGTAATTATTTTAAAAGACTGTTTTCTGCTAATTTTTGTTATTGAGGTTTTAGGATATTCCTTTTCACTTATTTTAAACACTTTTATTGACAAAGTGCCATTTGCTTTTTGGTAATAAAGTCCGTATTCCAACCTTAGTTTTACTGATAAATTATCTGTGTTTTCAATTTCAAATGTAAATTCTAAAAATGTTCCTATTTTGACTTTAGGTGTAATAATTTTAAAGTTGTTAATTTTGATTTTATCAACAGTGCCAAAGCCAAACAATTTCAAAACTTCAAAATCTCCTTGTTTTAGCATAGTTCTACAAGCGTGCTTAATCAACCAATCTGTCTCTTTTGTCTTTCCTTGCCAACCTTTTATAAGTTTAATAACTGTACTTGGATTGTCTTTTGAAATATCATTTAAATTATTTGCAACACTTCTTCTTACAATTTCAGATTTGTCATTTTTTAACTGTTCAAGAATTGGAATAATCGGAATAGGATTATCTTTTAATGATGGAATAGCCATTGCCCAAGGTAATCTTGGTCTGCAACCTTCAGTTGCAAGTCGTCTGACCATTTGATGTTTATGTTTTGACCATAAAAACATTTGTTTTATCATTTTTACTTGATATTTAATGATAAAAGGTCGGACAGCAAATTCGCAACTTGTAAATTCAGTAATTCGTTCAAATGCTTTTACAGAAGTATTGTAATCTTCTAAACCATATAATTCTATAAAATCAGGTAGAAACATAAACTCAATGCTCTTTTCCTTAATTTTATTTTTTTCTAATTGAGAAATTAACTTTAAAATAAAGACTACATTTTTATCATAATTTTCAAACAAGTGATTTTTTAGCACAATTGAGATGTGTCTCATCCGTTGCTTTAATTCTCTATTTTCCCACACATTGTCATAAATGCTATCATAAAATGATTTTTTATTAAAATCAGGCTTAATTTGTAGAATTACAACAATGAAATTGTCAAAGAATTTTTGATTATAAATATTTTTGAATAATTCTGCCATAATTATTTATACTGAAATCAGTTATTCTTTTCAAGTTCATTAAAAATTGAAAAATATTTAAAAATCATATCGTTTTCGTCCATTACTTTAAAGGCTTCTAATGTTTTTGGATTTTCCATTGCTTTTTCAGATGCTGTTTTTGCAGATTGTAAGTCAGTCCAATATATTATATCCAAAAATTGGTCATCTTCTGATACAGTTGTTGTTCGAGATATAAACCCTTTTTGTTTACTTACGAATTCGTTTAATTCAGTAATTGCTTTTTTGGCTTCTTCTCGTTTAATTCCTTCATTTGTTTTGAATAAAACCATTTCTACTATTGTCGCTTTTTCTTTCATTTTACTTTGTTCTACATTATTGCAACTAACTGATAGAATGCAAATAATTAACATTATAATATTTGTTTTCATATAGTTTTTTAATTGGGCATAACGGTTTTGATAAACAGAGCCTCGCCCCGTAAGGGCGAGATTCTGTTTTATCTATTGTTATCCTCGGTTTCCTTTTGTCAACATCTAGTTTTCTCTCATCCTCCCACCTCGCAGTAGCATATACTCTCTTACTTGAAATATGAGAGGCTTAAATTCATATTAGACTTTAAACATCTTTCATTTTCTGTATTATTTTCAGATTCCTAATTTCACTATCTTCCTGACAGTTGTATAACTATCAATTGAAAAAGACACAAAATAGTAACCGTTTGGAAGATGAGATAAATCAATCTGTTCATTGACTTTAAGATATTCCCTATCTAAAACTTTATTTCCCAAAACATTAGTAATAATTACACCAACATTTTTTATTGGGGGTAAATTATCAAATTGGATGAATCCTGTTGTCGGATTAGGAAAAATAGTTATTACATTTTCATTTTCTGTTTCTTGGATCAGAGTAAAAACATCATCTTTTATTATTTGATTGATAATATAAAATATTTCAGCCTTTATTCTAGTGTGAAATGATTGAGGACTATACGATTGAACTCCGTAAGATGCATATATTTCATTGTTCTTAATACGTATTATTGAACTACCACTTTCTCCTCCTATTCCAGCGTTATGGTGCATGCCAATATAATTAAAACCAGAAAATTTATAAACCTTGGCTTCTCCATATCTATAATAAAGTGTATCACCATTGAATCGAGTTGAATCTATGTTAGGATTATACCTTGCAGGATATGCAAATTTATAGAATATATAATTTTCTACTATACTATCTATTATCTCATAGCCTATGCCTATCCATCCTGTTTCTTGTCCTAGATCTTCCTCCATTTCTAAAATAACAATATCTTCTTCAAGAGTCCAGTCTTTGAATGAATAAATTTTAGTCACATTGGTACAATTAAAATTAGGATTCGGTTCTCCGTTATCATATACAGGACATACCACCAATGAATCAAAAAATAAACTATCTATGTTTTTCACCAAGTGACAATGGGCTACTGTTAACACATGCCTTCTGCTTATGATACTTCCCGAACATAGATTTTTCATTGTATCATTTTCGATATAACTAGTTTTTACACTTGTTCTAAGCGGAAAACTATTCAAATCATAGTCCAAGAGTGCTTTTCTCCTTTTAGTTGATTTGGCAGTTGATTTGCTAAGGTTTTCTGTTGGAGTTTCTTGTTCAAGAGTTTCTATTGAAGAATTAAAGTCACCAATAAAAAAAGAAGTAATATCATTCTGCTTAGAAGTATCGACTGAAGATATATCAATAATAATAGAATCAATTGAATTAGATTGAAGGTCAAAAATCAAAATAGTTCTACTTTGACTTAGTAATACCATAGTGGTCGTAAAAAACAAGATTAATGTTATTGTGAGACTTTTGTATTTCATGATTTAGCTGATTAAAGTTAAACATCTAATTGGGAATTAGTTGTTTCGTGGGAAAGATAGAATGTCATCTTCCCCACGAAACAATTAAATTTCCCTATCGAATTAATTTTAATATTGTCATCTCACCATTTTTTCTACCCACGATAAAAAACAATTTACCATGTGAATATCGATTAAAATAATCAGATAAGTCAATAGAACTATATTCAGAAGTGATTTGTTGATTATATACTAGATCACCTTCATAGGTATAAAGCGACAATTCAGCCATCCCCTCACCTTGTTGGTTTATGAACATTTTTTTTTTTATTATTTGTATAGAAATTTGATCTACACCTCCTTCATGACTCGATGATCTAGGGTTAGATG
>CAZHYX010000331.1:2679-3408 GCA_964536675.1 uncultured Flavobacteriaceae bacterium | reverse complement strand
ATGAGCTGCTTATCGAAATTATAAGAAAGCTCATCCTCGATATAACCTCCAATTTCTTTTCTAAGTTGGTCAATTTTTCGACCTCTGATAAACAGTTCTGTAACCATTTCATTATATATAGAATCACTACTGATCGTTGCACTTGTTTGATTTAACTTTGATAATTTATGGACATAAGTATCAAGCTCATTTAGTTTATTTGCAAACTCAGTATGTTTAGCAGCAAGGTTTGGCCACATTGCACTTCTATTCAGTTGACTATATATAGGAGAAATATCATTCTTCCAACCTACACAAAGTCTCTTAGAAAATTCTAATGGTTGTTGCCAATTACCTGAAGAATCTCTACCTGACGGTTTAGAAATTCCAGCAAGTGCTTCTGAGCCAGAAGAAAAAGATCCACTTTCAACAAGAAAATGCTGCAAAAATGTTATCGCTAATATTGTTTGTTTTGATTCTTCTAAGTCATTTTCCCTGCGAGACCTTATAATTTCACATGTCTCGGAGAATAAAGCTTCAGACTTTGGATGCCTGTTTTGTCTGCAATACGAAGGAAAATCGTCAGTATTTAATGGTATCGTTTTAACCAGTAGTAGTCCAATGCAAATCTCATTAATATCCGTATAGGAATTAATAAATCTTTTTAACATATTTATAGCTTTGGCGATAAAGGCTTGAGGAACAAGATGGATGATTGTACCGATAACTCTTCCTAATTGAAATGGCGGT
>CAZHYX010000331.1:0-2664 GCA_964536675.1 uncultured Flavobacteriaceae bacterium | reverse complement strand
CGTTATCAAGTATTTCATGAAGACGGCTAGTCAATAACGGATATGAGTTTTTGTCTTCATTAATTTGAAGCCGTTTTTCCAGCTCTTTATCGTTGAATATTGGACTTAAACGTTCTACAGAAATGACCTCTAAAAAACGGTCAATGTTTTCAGTTTTTTCATTTAGCTCATTGTATAATTTTAAACGAGCAGATGAGTCATATTTTGCAGATTCAAATAATGCCCGAAAATATGTGCGCTTTTTGTTATGTTCTGAGAGTTTTTTATTTATATTATCTTTTCCTTCGCCATATTCTAAAACTATCGGTTTATTGGCAGATATTTTTTCTTGTATAGCTCTTCTGATTTTATTCTTTGCCTCAGTAAACTTGAGTAATTTACTCAATTCTCTGTTTACCCCACACATGGGGCAATCATTACTGTTTGGGGCATATGCACCGATAGGAAAATCAAGGAAAATTCCTGAATAGAATGCGGCCTTTCTATAACTATCAATACCTGAGAAAAAAGTTCTATGATAAGGATCCATCCTTGCCATAAAAGATAATAATACAATACTATTAGGGTCTTTTCTGGAAGCAAATTCTACAGATAGTCTTGCGGTTTCGCCACTTGCAATAGCGGAATGAATTATTAACCAATTTTTTTTCTTGTCTGACGAAGTCTCTGTTAAGTGGTTTTGTTTAGAATCTAAGGGGATATCTGGAGCTAACAGCTTCCCCATTTTTACATATTCTATATTAACCCCAGGTAACAAATCACTTAAAAGGGTTTCTATCCATTTTATTTCAGGGTTACAGAGCATGACATGCCATTTGTCAGATAAATGGTTGCTATCAATTTCATTGCCATGTTCTTTCTTTTCTACATATTTAATTTGTTCTTTAATCCATACACCAATTTCTTCACTTAGCATTTTCATTAATTTTGGAATATGTAAAAAATGAGCATAATGCTTTTCCTTATATTCACAATGTGCTGAGAATAGAACACTATCCCTTCTAGCAGGTTCTTCAAGCATTTGTTCCAGTGACATCTGCTCGTTAGACGGTTGCGTATATTGTGTTGGAGCTGCAGTTACAGTATCAATAATGAAAATATTTTTTGACTCTAGTTCGGGATAAATAATAATAGAGTCATTCAATATTGCCTGTACGGGAATGCTAGATTGATGTTGTTTCTCATCGGGAATGTGCTGAATATCGTGCCCTATTTGCTCTGAAGAGCGTGCATCAATGATCGTTAGTATTTGTTCAATGTTTAGTGAATTTGCTATCCACGAAATTAGGCTTGTAACAGTTTGCCCTCGACAAATGACATCAGTTAGAACAATTCCTGTTTGACCTATATGTTGTGTCACCTTTGTAATATTAGCAAGGCTAGGTTCAGCAAATACACAAATCTCAGGTCTTGTATTGTTCCTCAACATTAACCCTTTAAGTTCTTCAGCAAGAGGCAGAAGAGTACTAGATGTTAAAACGAGGAGGTCTGGTATTTTTGGACACTGAAAGAATAGCCATTCTGCTAGACGAACTAGAAAAATGGCATCTCCTATCGTTTTGGAGATTTCATAAAACTTTTTGGTATAATATTTCCCTTGAATTAAAAAAGGCCCAGGTTTATGGCAGATTTCTGTTTGTTTTAAAAAATTTATTAAATATGCCTTTAAATATTTAGCATACTGATTCTTAAATACATTTAGGGCATCGTGACTAAGAGAGAATTGTTCTACATTTGCTCCGTGATTTTTATCATGAATTGAACTGCTAATCTCCAAAAAATTGTTTGATATTAAGTCGCCAGCGTAAACTGAATCCGATTCAACATCCTGAATGAATTGTGGATATTGTTTTTTACTATCAACCGCAAGTAAAGGGAATACAGCAGAATTACACCAAATTAGAATTTGTTTACCTTTAATCATAGCATTTAAGCTCATAAGGAAAACTAATATTGCTCTAGATATTAATGGATATGGAGGTGGCATAATCAACGTAATGCCTTTAATATTTCTATATTTATCTACATGTCTTGCTACTATCTCTACCGCTGAATGGATATCATATGATTTTTTGTTTTTTACTCTTTCACCAAAAGGAGCTAAAATGTTCGGTAACCCAATACTATTAAAATTAATATCGAAGAGAGGTGGTCGGTCGGCACTGTTTTTACATTTATCTACTTTAGAAAAGCTTTTTTTTATTAATGGAATTCGGAGTATGTAGTGTGTTCCTGGCAAGGTCGCGATTTTTTTTAATCCTAAATTCGTTCTACCTTTTACTGTGAGATTATCAGTATTGCTATAATAATCAAATCCAAGAATCGCTTGTGGGGTTCTGACTATTAATTGCCCTTGCCCCGAACTAACTACTTGCAAAGCACAGAATAAACCAGTTGCTATATCTAATGGTTTTATGGGTTTCGTTTCGTCTCTAATCAGTTCATTTATTCTTGTTTTTCTTCCTTCTTCATCGCTTGTTGACAAAAAATCAAAAGCGTGTGCTAAAATTTTCTCATCTTTTCTATTATTTTTGCCAAGGTTAAAAAAGGTATTTTGATTTGGCTTAATAAATTGTTTTAACTTGTTATTTATCCCTGTTCCGATATCACCCAAAACTATCTCTATATACGGCACACCCTTATCAAATACTGCCATCAAACCAC
>CAZHYX010000330.1:0-3426 GCA_964536675.1 uncultured Flavobacteriaceae bacterium | reverse complement strand
AGCGCTCTTAACAATGGTGTTTTGTTATCTAAAGCTTCACCTGTATATGCTACAAATATTGTAGGTATGCACAATGTTGTACCATAGATAAATGCAGGTGAAGTAGGATCCCAAGCGGTATAACCTCTAGCTTCAAACGTATTTCTTATCCCTCCGTTAGGAAAACTTGAAGCATCTGGTTCTTGTTGTACTAACTCACTACCACCAAAACTTTCAATTGCATTTCCACCGCCAATAGTTTCAAAAAAAGCATCGTGTTTTTCTGCAGTTCCGCCTGTTAATGGTTGAAACCAATGTGTATAATGTGTAGCTCCTTTTGACAACGCCCAATCTTTCATTGCTGACGAAACTTGACCTGCAATTTTTCTATCAATCTTAATACTGTGGTTAATTGCACTCATTACACCTTTATAAGCATCTTTAGTTAGGTATTGACGCATTGTATCTCTATTAAATACATTTTTACCAAATAGGGAAGAACGTTTAATATTTTCCTTAACTTTTATCGGTATTCTTTTTTGTACTTCTTTTAAAGCATTAAATCTAATTTTTGACATAATTTATAAAAATAATATTTTAATTATATTGCGAAATTAACTAAACATTTTATTCATATTGACATTTTTACTATATTTTTTTTAGGGGTTTCGTAAAATTATTAACAATTAATATATTTTACCCCTTAAAAATTGGTAGTATGACTAAATAAAGTACATTTGTGCTTATTTTTATTAAAACCTATTTTATGAGTAAAGCTAAATTAGAATATATATGGTTAGATGGTCATCAACCAACTCAAGAATTAAGAAGTAAAACTAAAATTGAAAATGATTTTAGTGGAAAATTAGAAGATTGTGCTATATGGTCATTTGATGGCTCTTCAACTGAACAGGCCGAAGGTGGTTCTTCTGACTGTTTATTAAAACCTGTCGCTATTTATCCAGATCCTGCAAGGCGTAATGCTTATTTAGTGATGAGTGAAGTATTGAATGCTGATGGAATTCCTCATGAATCAAATGCTAGGGCAATGATTGATGATGATGATGATGATTTTTGGTTTGGTTTTGAACAAGAATATTTCTTGATGGATACTAAAACCGATTTACCATTAGGTTTCCCTAGAGGAGGTTTCCCAGGTCCACAAGGAAAGTATTACTGCTCTGTTGGTGGAAGATATACTTGGGGGAGAGAATTTGTTGAAGAACATGCTGATCTTTGTATTGATGCGGGACTTAACTTTGAGGGCATCAATCAAGAAGTTGCACCGGGACAATGGGAGTTTCAATGTTTTGCAAAAAGTGCAAAAACCGCCGGTGATGAAATTTGGATAGCAAGATATTTACTAAATAGATTATCTGAAAAGTATGGTTATTATATTGAATTGCACCCTAAACCTATAAAAGGAGATTGGAATGGTTCAGGTATGCATGCAAATTTTTCTAATACCACATTAAGAACTTGTGGTTCTAAAGAAATATACGAAAAAATATGTGAGGCTTTTAGACCAGTTACTAATGAGCATATTGATGTATATGGAGCTTTTAATGATGAGAGACTTACCGGATTACATGAAACTGCTCATGTCTCTGACTTTAGCTATGGTATCTCAGATAGAGGTGCTTCTATAAGAATCCCTATTATTACCGTTGAAAAAGGATGGAAAGGTTGGTTAGAAGACCGTCGCCCAGCTTCAAATGGTGATCCTTATAAAATTGCCGGTAGAATTATTAAAACGGTAAAATCTGCCAAAATTTAAATATTAATTTATAGTGTTTTTTAAAAGCCTCATCCTGATAGTTACAGAAATGGGGCTTTTTTTATATTTTGACTCAACAATCTAAGATGATTTAAAAGAAAGATATATAAAAATTATATATGCTATAAGAAGGAGCAATCCTTTTACACGAGAGATCATATATTTTTTAGGTATAAACACCAATGGTATTAAAACTGCGGCAACACCCAGCATCCAAAAAATATCAATTGTTAAAACACCTTTGTCTATTACTTGTATTGGTTTTATCATTGCTGTTAACCCTAATACAGAAGCAATATTAAAAATGTTTGAACCTATTAAGTTTCCTAATGATATTGCTTTTTCCCCTCTTAATGCAGCTATAACCGAAGCTGCTAATTCAGGAACGCTCGTGCCAATTGCCACAATACTTAAACCTATAACACGTTCACTAACTCCTAATTTAGTAGCAATTTCTTTAGAGCCACTGACTAAGAATTCAGAGCCAAAATACAACGCTACTCCACCAATTGAAAGCCATATAAATATTTTACTATAAGAGGTTTCCATTAAAGTATCATCTAAATCATCAACTTCAACAGTTTTATCTTTTTTAGCTTTGGCAATCATTATATATACAAATAGTATAAGAGCAATGAATAAAATAGCACCTTCTATTCTACTTAACACATAATCGTTTCTTAAAAAGTAATATAAGACAATAGAAAAAACCATCATTACCGGCCAATTCATCTTATAAAAATTTTTATCGACCATCAATGGAGAGATAATTGCTGTAATACCTAATACCAATGCAATATTTGCAATATTTGAGCCAATAACATTACCTAGAGCTAGGTCTGGTGATCCACTTAATGCAGCTTGTAAACTCACCAAAAGCTCAGGAGCAGAAGTAGCAAAAGACACTACTGTCATACCTATAATCAACTTCGATAATTTCAGTTTAAACGATAGACCAACTGAAGATCTGACTAAAAACTCTCCACCAATTACCAATAAGATAAAGCCTACAATAATATAAAATACACTCATAAATATTTTTAAAGCGTAAATATACTATTAGATTTTTTTAACAAACCAATCTATAGGTGAAAATTTAATGTAGAATTATAAATAATTACCTCAAAAAAAGAATAATAACATTTACTTAATTTTCAATTTTAATACCTTTTTAGAAAATTTAAAAAAAAGATTTTATTCGCTAAAAAAGATGAAACCCCAAAAAAAAGATCAAAAAATGATCGTTTTTGTTCATTTTTAGGTAAAATCAATAAAAAAGGTGCTTCAATTATTATAGAATTAAACTAAAATGGTTATAAATAGTTATAATTTATAACTTGTTTAAAGGCAATTAACTTACACCTCAAGTAACATAAATTAAATAATATTACAATTTAGTAGTTAATTACATTAATTGTTGATTTTTTTTAATTCTAGTTTCAAAAAACTACATATACTGAATAAGAATTAATTCAAACAACTTAATTATTAACTTATAAACCTACTAACTATGATATTATTAATCTTTATAATTATTCAATCAATTATCAATTTATTCTGATTAGTTCTGAAAACTTTAGAACTAGCCCTACATATAGCTTCGCAGCTATGACATTAAAACTTCTCTCAAATTAGAGCTTTTAAAAAATAATATCTCAATTGAATTAAGT
>CAZHYX010000329.1:0-3440 GCA_964536675.1 uncultured Flavobacteriaceae bacterium | reverse complement strand
TAGTCAGATATGAGGGTAGATAAAAGGAAAGAGTTTTTAGTTGGGCCTGCTATACTTTATTTAGTAGGTTTTTAAGAATTAATTAAAAAATATTTTATTAATGTAGAAAGGTTATTTGACTGTCGCGAATAATTAAAAGGTGTCTCTATTAATTCATGGCTAGTATAAACACGCTTAAAGTATATGATAACTTCGTTGAAAATCTTGTTAATAGCAGACTATTAATTGTGATGTTCTCCTTGTTCACAAATTTTTAATGCATAAATTTGCTTAGGCAGAGTTAAAAAGAAGTGTCTTAAAGACAAGTTGACGAGTTATTAGTGAATATTAGGGAATTATTGTTTTTGCTGCTGCTGACTGAGTGTACTATCAGATGCACTCTGAAAATTATAATAAGTTGATACTAATAAGATATATTTGTGAGTGTATGAGCTTATGAAACGATTATTACGTCCATATTGTATGGTTTCAGATTAAATAATAAACCACTAATTTCTTAGGAAAAAAATGTTAGTTAATTCGATAAATGTCAGTAAAAATATTAAAACTAAAATTTGTATTATTGGAACTGGCATAGCTGGCGGTACGATAGCCAAAAAATTACAAGAAAAAAATGCAGACTTTATCCTTGTAGAGGCTGGTGATATTTTAGGTGAATCTTCCATTATCCAAAAAAATCATGTCGGTAGGAATTTTGGATTTAGAAGAACTACATCAATACAAATGGGGGGGACTTCAAATTTATGGCACGGTGTTTTATCCCCATTTGATAAAATTGATTTTGAAAAACGAGACTGGATTCCTCATAGTGGTTGGCCTATTACGTTTAATGACTTAAAACCATTTTATGTTGAAGCTGCAAAATTATATGGGGTTGATAATTTTGGATATTTTTCTGAAGAAACGCTATCTCCAGAGCTAAGGGATAAATTGAAAGAATTAGAATTCAATAGAGAATATTTAAAAAATAAACTTTTTCAACAACCTTTGCCAGCAATGAATTTTAAGTCTGTCATACGTGAAATAACTGAAAATTCAGATAAAAGGCATTGTTACTACAATGCGGCAGCTCTTGAACTAATTACTAAGAGCTCTGGTAGTAATGTAATAAAAGTTCTTGTTGGGACAAAAAATAAACATCAATTTTATATTGAAGCAGAGCAATTTATTATTGCAGCAGGAACGCTGGAAACGCCTAGACTATTGCTAAATTCTAAATCAGTAATTCAATCGGGTTTAGGTAACAAAGCAGATAATGTCGGAAGATATTTGGCAGACCACCCTATGGGGAATTTATGCCAATTAGAGTTTATAAAACCCCAAAAAGCGCACATTTATTCAGATTATAAGTTCTGTCGTAATACAAAGATTAAAAGTGGGTTTTTGCTAGCCGAAAATCTTCAGAAACAACACAAGCTACCTAATCATAGTTTTTTCCTAAGACCTTCATTTATCAAGGGAATCAGTGATGAATCTGAAAAAGTAAAACTTTCTCTATTGGCATTTAAAGATGGAGGTGTTACATTTTCTGATTTTGTAAGAGTAGTCACAAATCTCAATACCATAAGACAAATTTTAGCTTATAAATTCTCATTAGATGTTACTTATGAATATGCAGATTTGTTTTTTGTTACAGAACAGCTTCCCAATCCAAATAGTAGAGTTACATTATCAACAACTCTTGACCGTTTTGGCTATCCAATTGCAGAGATAAATTGGCAACTTATGCAGGAAGATATTGATGGCATGAAGACTATGTATAAGATCTTACTTACCTCTTGTTTTCCTGAAAATAATTTTCATTTTACACATTCGTTAGATGACTTTGATTGGCAAAATATTTTAACATCTGCCATTCATCATGTTGGAACGGCGAGAATGGCTGAAAATGAGGGAGAGGGTGTTGTAGATGTGAACCAGAAAGTTTTTGGTATAGAAAATTTATATATTTGTGATGGCTCAATATTTAGTACAGCAGGAAGTGCAAATGTTAGTTTTACAACTTCAGCATTAGCTTGCAGGCTAGCCAGTCATTTAAGGACTAAAAAAATTATCTGATAAATGTGTTTAGTAAAAGTAAATTAAAGTATGAGTAAAATAATTATGCCTGGGTACTTGTTCATCGGGATAATATATTGAAGAAAAAAAACATATTATTTATCTCCAATCTATTCCCAAGAAAGTGGAATATGAATAGAGGTATTTTTAATTTTCAAGAGGTCTATGGACTAACAAAATTTTATACAATAGAGGCATTAGTCCCAATAGCATGGACTGATTTTTCTTTAAAAAATTTTAAAATAAAAGACTTGGATAAAATAGAAATAAAGGCAGTTAAAATAAGATATTTAATATACATTTTCATACCAAGGGTGACAGTGTTTTTAAATGGTATTTCAATGTTCTTATCAATATTAATAAGTAATTTTTTTTATATAAAAAAATTTAAATCTGAAGTTATCTTTTCATCTTGGGCTTATCCTGATGGATTTGCATCACTACTACTGGGGTTTGTTTTCAAAACACCTGTCGCAGTGCGTGTAGTCGGTAGTGATATTAATGTTTTTGCAAAAAACAAACTTATAAGAAACCAAATTATATGGACGTTACGTAAAGCGAGTGCGATTATTTCGGTAAGCCAAGACTTAAAGAATAAGATGGTAGAGCTTGGTATTGATCAATCAAAAATACACGTTGTTTATAGAGGTGTAAATAAGCAGTTATTTAAATTTCGCGACAAATTAGAGTCAAGGGAAAAAATAAATTTACCAAAACATAAATACATAATATTGTTTGTTGGTAACTTAATAGATACTAAAGGATGTATGGATCTTTTTTATGCTACTAAAGAATGTGTAGAGTCAGGTTGCGATATTCAATTGGTATTTGTAGGGAGTGGTAGTTGCTCAAAGGTGATAAAGAGTGAAATTAAAAAAAACTCTCTTAGTAATAATGTAGTGTTAGTAGGGCAAGTTGAACATAAAATGATTCCTTATTGGATAAGTGCATCGGACATATTATGTTTGCCTAGTCATAATGAGGGTGTCCCAAATGTTGTTGTAGAGGCTATATCCAGTGGGGTCCCCGTGATTGCAACACGAGTTGGGGGTATACCTGAAGTGGTCAATACAAGCAGTGGTATTCTTGTTGATAAGCAAGATCACGATGCTCTTGTCGATGCAATAAGTTATGCATATAAAAAAGAGTGGGATGCAGAAGAAATTGTTAAATCTATACAAGAACTTACTTTAGAAAATAGTGCTAACAAAATAAAGAATATTTTAGATTTAATTATAGATACCCATTAAATGTTTAAGTCAAAACAAACAAATAAAATAAAACAAATAGCTTTTTTTAATCATTCAATGGCAATGGGCGGAATAGAGAAGCTACTAGTCAGTATGAGCAGTGATTTACGGAAACAAGGTTATAAAGTTTAT
>CAZHYX010000328.1:0-3468 GCA_964536675.1 uncultured Flavobacteriaceae bacterium | reverse complement strand
CCTGCTTTTTTTCATCACGAGAAAATATACGAATTTCTGTTAATTCAGAGTCTAAAAAACGATTTAAAACAGCGTTGCCAAAAGAACCTGTTCCTCCAGTTATTAATAAAATTTTATCTTTAAACATATTTTATTCCTAATTTAATGACTTTCATGCATTAATTTAATTAAATTTTTCCAGCTTGGTGGTTGATAACCGACTGCTTTCATAAAATCACTAGAGTCTAGCGATCTATTAATAATAAATTTGTTGTCAATTTCAATTTCAATATTTTTATCATAAATTTTTGCAATAATTTTAAGTAATGAAAATTTATCAATAGGCTCTGCAGAGACATGATATAGTCCTGATAAATTTTCGTGAGGAATTACATAGTCTCTAATAATTTTTGCTAGCTCAATAGTCGGCAAACCAGAAAAAATAGCTTTATTAAAACCTTTTACCTTTTTATTTTGAGATAAAAACCAGTTAACAAGCGATTTCTGCGAATTTAGCTCATGCCCTATAATTGATGTACGCAAAGTAACGCAGTTAGAATAATCTTTTAATTCTCCCATATATTTTGATTTTCCATAAAGATCATGAGCATCTGAAATATCTAACTCAGTATACATTCCTTTACTTCCTGAAAAAACACAATCAGTACTAATATGAATAACTCTTGCTCCGATTAAATTGCATAACCTAGCTAGGCGATGAGGAAATAGAGTGTTAATTGGCAAGGTGACTAAAGGATCTTTTGCACTAGGAAGTTGTTTAATTAAGCCTACACAATTAATTACAACATGAGGTTTTACTTCCATTAAAACTTTAGTTAAATCATCTTGATTTAATACATCAACATGACTAATTATTTTATGGCGCAACTCTTCAACAAAAAATTGTTTATCGCTAGAGTTTCTAAGAGTTCCCCAAACATCGTGGGTACTAGATAATAGTTTAAAAACTGAACTTCCTAGCATTCCTGTTACACCTAAAACTAACAACTTCATAATATTACTCCTTAATTGCAAACAAGAACAAATTTTTGTTTGCTTCAATATCTATCGGATTAAAAATACGCTTAAGAGCATTTTTTTGTATTATTTCACGAATATTATTCTGTTGAGTAATCGTTATATAATAACTATGTATAGCTTGAACAAAATCGCTTTCGTCCGCTAAAGGCAAATCTAATCCTAACTTATCTTTTTTTAAATTTTTCCATGGAGTTTGATCGCTCAATAAAACAGGCGTACCTACTGATAGTGATTCTGCAATAACATGCCCATAATTTTCACCACGCGTTGGGAAAAAAAATAAATCATAATTTAAAAAAATTTTACTTACCTCTTTAGGATGAAGAGAACCAAAATGATTTATCTCTATATTAATAGGCATATTTTTAATGATTTTTTTACACTCTTCCCAATAACTTAAATCTTCAATTGGACCATAAATATCAAATTTAATAGGGATACTAACTTTTTGAAGAACGCGTAATGCATAGTCTAAATTTTTCATAGGTAAAATTCTAGATAAAAATACAACTTGTAATATTATATTTTTTTCTACATTCCTATCTTTATTATAAATAAAAGACTTTTTTTCTGGCAAATTCTTTGCAATTAAAACTTGTTGACTACCAGTATCAAAATTACACTCTACGTCCTTTTTCTCAAACTCACTGGATGCTTGCCAAACGACTCCTTTATATAAATCAAACCAACCTGCCACCTTAATAAAGATTTGTTTTTTTAACATTTTAATTTGTAAAGCCCCTGATGAAAATTCTCCTCTAGGTGCAATTACGACAGGCAACCTCATCTTATACAGCCCAAACTTACGTGCCAATAAAAGTTTAATAGTGAAGTTAGTATCAAAAAAACTATTTAAATACAGAACATCACATGGTGTTTGGTTTATTAAACGAGCAAAATAAAATATGTTTAAGTTTTTAGGGCTAGCATAAAACACTTTAGCCTTACTATAAGCAACCCATTGATTTAGCTTTACATTTTCATAAGGGACTTCATCACCTAAATCACGATCTCGTGTTACGATCCAAAATTCAAATTCATCACTAAGTTGCTCAACCATATTAACGATGGTTTTTAATGGACCACCTGCTTTATAACCAGGCAAGTAATAACCAACAGCCACCAATACTTTAATTTTATCCTGCATAAAAATCATCCATAGTTAATAATATTAAGGGGGTGGTTATAAGATGCATAAGCAAAGTATGCGCTTGTAATCAAAACACCAACATTTAATCCCCTATTTACCTGCAGAGCATAAAATAAAAAAACAAAATGTTCAAAAATTAGGTGGGAAGTTTTTTATTTATAATCTCCAAGTTGGTTTTTCTACAATGTTTTTAACATCAACAACAACCATTTCATCCCTTGAAAGATTTTTATAATCTTCCATGGAATAAGACTTAAACTGATGATGCCCAACAGCAACAACAATCGCATCATATTTCTTACTTGACTTAAGTGGATCGCTAATAATGCCGTGACGATACCACTTGCTTTCTTCTGCATGATCAACCCATGGATCATACACATCTACATTAACACCAAAATCTTTAAGATCTTCAATAATATCAACTACCTTGGTATTGCGCATATCAGGACAGTTTTCTTTAAAAGTAACCCCTAAAACAAGTACCTCAGAATTTTTTATTATTTTCCCTGCTTGTATCATGCTTTTAATAGTATTATCAGAAATATATTTACTCATACCATTGTTAATTTGCCTTGAAGCTAAAATAAGATCGGGTTGATAGCCCAATTCTTCAGCTTTAAACGTTAAGTAGTAAGGGTCAACACCAATACAGTGTCCGCCTACTAAGCCTGGTGATAATTTAATAAAATTCCATTTAGTTGCCGCAGCCTCAAGAACCTCATTAGTATCAATACCCATTTGACCAAAGATCAATGCTAGCTCATTTATTAGTGCTATGTTTACATCCCGCTGAGTATTTTCTATTACTTTAGAAGCCTCTGCTACTTTAATGCTCGATGCTAAATAAGTCCCCGCCGTAATTACTTCTTTATATAAATTATCAACTTTTGTAGCAATTTCAGGCGTAGACCCAGAAGTAACTTTTAAGATTTTTTTAACAGTATGCTCTTTATCTCCAGGATTAATTCTTTCAGGTGAATAACCACAAAAAAAGTCTTTATTAAATTTTAAACCTGATACCCTTTCTAGTTCTGGAACACATATATCTTCTGTCACCCCCGGATATACTGTTGACTCGTAAATAACAATGTCACCTTGTTTTAAAACTGAACCTACGAGTGATGAGGAACTAATAAGAGGGCTTAAATCTGGGCGGTTTGCTGAATCAATAGGAGTCGGTACTGTAATTATGTAAATATTACAGTCCTTAGCTTCCTCCATACTTAAAGTATATATAATGTTTTGTTTAATAGAATTTAATAATTTATTATTAATTTCTAAAGTTCTATCAACTC
>CAZHYX010000327.1:0-3476 GCA_964536675.1 uncultured Flavobacteriaceae bacterium | reverse complement strand
ATTAGTTGGGCTAAACAAAAACTAAATGTTTAAAATAAACACTAAGAATGTATTAATAATAATTATATTTTTTGCTTTAGTTAATAGCTCTATATTTATTGCATTCCGTTCAAGTGGTGTCTTTAGATTAATTATTTCACTAATGATGAATATATCAGGTATTTTCTTAGTGATATTTTTTTTAAAAATATCACTAAGAAAATTTGACGCAAATTTATATTTTAAAATTATATTTTTTTTACTTATTAGTTGGAGTATTTTTACAATCTCACGAAGTATTAGTCTTGATTCAAAACAATTAATAACATTGTTTGGACATTATCTAATGGGATGGGCTTGGCTGACTCCATTAGCTATTGTTTTTGGGTTTAATATTAATAATTGGCTTATATTGTTCAATTTTTTTAGTAAATTATTGCTTGTGGGTTCACTGCTAGCCTTAGGAAGTTTTATTTATCCATTAGGTGTTTCCTTTGGGCTTCTAGAATGGATGGCTTTTTTACCAATTTTGTTATTAACATATTTTTACCAAAATAAGAATAATAAGAAGATTGTCCTATTGTCTTTAATTTCTTATATTATTCTGACCTTTGTATGTTCTCAAAGAGTGAATGCTATATTTTTAATGGTATTATTCTTATTATTTATGTTTGAGTATTATAGACAGAATTCAAGAAAAAAATATAGAAAGACCCTTGTAACACTTGGTTTTTTGCTTGGAAGTATTTTGCTGGCAGTACAGCTAAACTCACTTATCTCTACTCTATCAGATAACAAAGAAATAAATACAGATACTAGAACATTTTTATTTGTTGAGCTATTTTCAGATATGTCAGAAAGTGAATTAATTGTTGGTCGTGGTGCATTAGGTACATATTATAGCCCATATTTTGCGTATACAGAAAAACAGGGACTAGCTGGTGACTCGTCTACTAGAAGCGTGAGTGAAGTAGGTTATTTGCAAATAATTTTAAAGGGTGGGTTTATTATGAAGGTTTTATACTTACTTATTTTATTTCCAGCTGCATATTTAGGAATTTTTAAATCCCAAAACATTATAGCAAGAATGAGTGGGTATTTTATACTTTCATATCTCTTACTTTGGCTTGTTAGTTACTACCCAGTCTATTCTGCTGAATACCTTTTGCTTTGGATGGCAGCAGGAACGGCCATTTCTAGTTCTGCAAGAAAAGTAAAAAACTGTGATATATTGGTTAGAACACAGGGACGATATCAATTTAAAAAATAGTAAGCAGTCAAATAAACACATGAATATGGAAATATTCATCGTGGACTTTGTTTTAATAATTTACTGGTGATTTTTTGAAAAATAATATTTTTTTTTCAATAAACTGAATCATAAAGCTAAGCTTAAATATATACCTTCTTAATTGATTAAAGGTTTTAGTACAAAATAAAGACTTTAAAAAACCTGTTGATAACTTAAGTTATGTGTCTACTAAAAAGAGTTATTCAAGATGTAAAAAATAATAATAATTTAAAAGGGAGAGTTATAGTTATACAGTTGTGGTTTTTTTTTAAAAAAAATAACCAACAGGTTTACATTTATTCTTGTTTCTCTCGTAATTATTTTATATAAATTAATTACGGATTTGTTTATTAGGCTGTGAAATCTCTGCTTCCACAAAAATTGGATATGGCTTGGTAATTCATCGCGGGAGGGCTTTGGTAATAAATGCAGATGTAGCTATAGGTAAGAATGTTACATTAAAGCATAATACAACTATTAGAAATAAAGAAAATTTATTAGGTGAAAATTTGGGTTCTCCAAGAATTGAGGATAATGTTATTATCGAACACAAATTGTGTAGTTATAGGTTCTATTACTATTGGGAAAAGCTCTATCAGTAGGTGCTGGATTAGAAGTAGTTAAAGATATTGAGTCCTACAGTATTGTTGCTGGTAATCTTAGAACTTTAATTAGAAAAATTGCAAGTCAGGCTATATAAACTTTTGATTATAGCGAAGCCTCAACCTGAAAATACTAAGAGTTATTTATGCGTAACTAACTGAATAATAGTTTTTTTAAAAATAAATTATAAATCTACCACAGGTTAACTTCAAATTTAATTATTTCAGGCTTGGTTTTCAAAGTTTCATCAAAGCTATCTACAAAACAAGCACTGTAATTTTTATAATATCAATTAAAAGCACGTTAGAAAGAAACCTACAGATTGTTTATAGTCATGAAATTTATAGAAGAGCTAAAGTTTTTTCGCTTTCTTTATTGTTAAAATAATAATACCGCTTAAACCTTACGACTTAAGTGTTATATAAAATTTAAAATAGGCTGAAAGCTTGAGGAAATGAAAAATATTTGGTAGGCGTGGTTTTTTCTTATCTTAATGATGTTGAAATAGATGGTGTTTTAAACACTATTAGCAGGTGATATTTATAATAAACATTTGATTTTTATATATATATTATTTCCTTCCTTCCTTTGTGTGGCATAACTCTATTTTTGGTTGGTATTAGCAAGAACTAAATTTATTTTATTGATAAGGTGTTAATTTGAAAATCATTAACGATTTACCGCTAATCAGTGTGATAACTGTTGTATATAACGGTGAAAAATATTTTGAACAAACGATTCAAAGTGTGATCAATCAAACATATAAAAATATTGAGTATATTATTATTGATGGTGCTTCAACAGATGGGTCGATTGATATTATTAAGAAATATAAGGATAATATTTCTTATTGGGTTTCTGAGCTTGATAAAGGTTTATATGATGCAATGAATAAGGGAATTAAAATTGCAAAAGGTGAATTGATAGGAATGATTAATAGTGATGATTGGTATGAGCTGGATGCTCTTGAGATTATGGGAAATGCATATCGAAATAACCCAGAAAAAAATATTTTTCATGCTGACCGATTTGATATTAATGATAATGGAAGCAAAAAGATAAGACGATTTCATTCGTCAGTTTTTAAGTTTAAATATTATGGTATGACATATAACCACCCTTCTATGTTTATAACAAAACAAGAATATACCAAACATTTATATAATAACTCCTTACATAGTTTATCTGATTACCAATTTGTTCTAGAAGCTTTCTTAAAAGATTCAGATTCTTTTTTTTATATTGATAAAGCTATTGTGAATTATCGTTTAGAGGGTATTAGTGCACAAATATCTTTATCTAAAGGTTTAAAAGAAGGATTTATTGCTAGAAAAAATGCTGGAATGAGTTTATTTGAAAATGTTTTTTCAGTTGCAATTAGATTTATTATTTCATCCCTATATAAATTAAGGAAGTAATCTATGAAAAAAATTTACCTTTTATTCTATTATTTATTTGTACAATTTTTACCTATGCAACCCTTTCCTGGGTACAAACTGTTTTATGCTGTTCGGTTTTTCTTTGTTAAAAGAATAATCAATAAATGTGGTGATAACAATATTATAAAAAACAAATGTTATTTTGGAACAGGTGATAGATTAAA
>CAZHYX010000326.1:2889-3487 GCA_964536675.1 uncultured Flavobacteriaceae bacterium | reverse complement strand
GAGGGTAATAGTTTATTCTTGTAATGACCATCCCAAGAAGACTGATTCCCCTTATATTGAACGATTAAACGTTGATATCTGTCAAATATATCTACAGTAATATTCGGATATAATTCTATATTTCTTGGATACCAAGTATCATTAATTCCATCTCCATCAGGAGTAAAGAAATTTGGTATTTCAATATCTTTAAACTCTATAATCTCTTCAACTATACATCCTTTTGCATCTCTTACAAAAAATGCGTAGAATCCGGCACCGTTGATTGTAAATACATTGTTCGGACTAAAATCGTCATCCCCAACAACCGGAGTAGTACCTTGAATAATTTTAATCATAGCATATTCATATTCTGGCACGCCATCAATAGCATTGACAACATATTCTCTTAATGAATTTAATTGTTGAACTACCTCAAAACTAACTGGTGTATATGTTTCAACAGTAACCATAATAGGCTCAACACTACATCCGTTAACTGTATTCAATACTGTAATAGTATGATCGCCATCGCTAACATTATCAAAAATACCCGTAGTTGAAGTCGTAGAACCATCTAAAGTAAAGGTTACATCATTTGCGTATTGGTCAGCAACTG
>CAZHYX010000326.1:0-2872 GCA_964536675.1 uncultured Flavobacteriaceae bacterium | reverse complement strand
TGATTTGTTGCGTTTTCACATGAAAAACCTCCACTTACTTCAAATTCTAAAAAGACTAATTGATCTATTGTCATCGTCTCAATAGTTTCACAAGTATTTACGCCTTTTACTTTACGAACGATAATTTCATAATCTCCATTTGCCAACCCTGTAAAAGTTGGTGATGATTGAAATGAGTTTCCACCATCAATACTATATGATAATGTATTTCCTGAATTATTTTGAGTAATATTTACAGTTATTGTACCATCTGTATCACCTAAACAAACTACATCTTCTTTAGTAAGGTTATATTCTATCTCCTCATCAAAATCAATAGTTGCTGTAGTTGTAGTTTCACAACCATTCGCATCTCTAACAGTTATTATATGATTACCTTCGGTTGTAGTTTCAAAAATATTTTCTGATTGAAATGCACCACCGTCCATACTATATTCATAGCCAATTGTACCTCCTGTTGGAGTAACTTCTATCCTACCACTTAATCTATTACCATTACAAGGCATAATATTGTCTAAAACACTATTTGATGCTTGTAATAAAGTAGGCTCACCTATTGTTACTGTTTGATTGTCAAAACAACCGTCATTATTAGTAACTTTAATATTATAAGTACCAATATCTAACCCTGAAAATTCATGATTTTTACTTGCAGTTGGACCTACGGTAGATATAATTGTTGCTCCTTGTGATAATTCATAAGTAAAGGTAGCCGCAGTATCTGTTACTTCGACATTCACTTTACCATCAGCTTGGTCTTTACAAAGTACATCACTTGGTGTTAATATATAAGCTAAGCCTAATACAGTTACAACTCTTGTGGTTATTGAACATCCTACTCTTGTTTGAGTTACGGTATAAATACCAGGACCTGTTACAGTAATTACCTGTGTATTGCCCACATCATTACCGTTCTCATCTACCCATTCATAAATATTATACCCATCATGGGCCGAAATTGTAAGGTTATTATTACAAAATATTTCAGTACTATCAAAGTTACATGAGCTAGTATCAACAAATAAGTCCATAGAACCTACATTACCTAATCCACAACCATTGATACCATTTAAACCTGGCTGACCTGATATATTTTGACCTGATGTTTCACCATCATAACTTGATTCTATAAAGTTTTCAAGTAAATTTGTACAGGCATCTGTATAATCAAAACAATCATTTGATGCAGTTACCTGATAGCGAATATCATAAGCTGCATTATTTGGGTCTGATTCCTTTAAAACTAATAAATCATCATCAATAGAAAAGGTTAGTTGCCTTGTTGCACTATTAAAAGTATATGATACTCCTGCGGGTAATACTATTGATAATTCATCTAATGTAACATTAATAGGTAATGTATTTAGAATTACTGTATTTAGTGCATTATCAGTACCTATATTTTGAAAATTAATATTATACCAAACTGTCTCACCAAGCTGTATTGGAGAACCTAATGTTACTTGGTTACCACTAGTATCTTCAACACTTGTCAATACTTGTATTATAGGTTCAATAATATTAATTGAAAATGTGTTTAAAAATGTAAAAATATGATCACCACCAGTACTATTGGTTACTCTTACTGTTGCTCCTGTCTCGCTATTACCGATTAAATTGTTACCAGAGTTTAAACCATTTTCATCAATGACTAATAATTTTTGATCCCAACCTAAGGTGTTGGTACTATTCAAATTACGAGTTGTTACGTGTGCTCCGTTTTCAGTAATTTTACTGTTAAAAAAGTTATTTACGTCATTTTCAGCGTCAAATAAAGCTGTAAAATTTGCATCAGGATCACTAACATCTATATCAGCGTCTGCTCTAAAAAGTAATTGATCGCCAAACCATCCTAAATCACCTTCTAATGCCGCCACACCAATTCTACCTTCAACTGATCCTGAAGGTGGTGTTACAAAGCCTGAATAACTAAAATCTACAACATTATTTGGTGAATTTCTTACAGCAGAAAAACCATCAAAAGTTGAAATATACTTTCGTGGTTCAGAAGGATCTTCATATACAATTACCAATGACCATCCAGCTGACAAATTTCTACCTTCAGAAGTATTGATATCAGCTACATAATAATCGCCCGAAGGGTTTGTAATAGCTGTTACAATACTTGTTACATCTTTATAAAATATTCTTTCTAAATCAGTATCAGCTGTTATAATTTGATAAGCACCACCTGGTATTTTAAATTTTACCTCTTCGGGTGCTGAAACCGGAGTTGACGGTATAGTTGTTGGTGAAGAAACTGCGCCCCAATATAAACCGGCATATACCACTCTGTTACACATATGTGTTGTAAAATTGGCACTACTAGAGTTTAATGTATTTGGGTCTCCATCAATATCAACAAAGACCATATCGATAAAGTTATTTTGGGTAGTACCATTATATGGCATATCACTACTATCTCCTAAAATACCATTACCTATAATAGTCAATTCACCATTAACTTGCGTTTCGTACCTTTTAACAAAAGGTGTAGTTGTTTGTGCCTTTGACAATAATGGCAAAAATAATAGTGCCAGAAATAATAGAAGTGTTACATAAATGAAAGTACACTTTTGTGTAGTTTGGGTTGATTTCATATATACAAATGTTTAGCGATTGCTTGAATTAAACGCATGATTATTAACTTTAGTATATATATAACAACCTAAGTTAATGTTTTCCTACTTTTAATAATGATGAAAATAATATCTATCTAGGGTTATCAATAATAAAATAAATTGAAGTGTAATTAAATTGAATAGTAAATTACCTATCTTCAAGTAAAGTTATGGTGGTAATTTCAAGGTTTATTTCTAATTAAACCAACTAGAATTACTTCTACTGGTTTCAAAATTATATCCTAGTGTTA
>CAZHYX010000325.1:0-3497 GCA_964536675.1 uncultured Flavobacteriaceae bacterium | reverse complement strand
ATGAGCAATTACCACATAAAACATTTAGAAGAATATTATCAAGTCTATCGTAAATCAGTCAGAAATCCTGAAATTTTTTGGGAAGAAATTGCCGAAGAACATTTTATTTGGCGTAAACGTTGGGATACTATTTTAACTTGGGATTTTACCAAACCAGAAGTAAAGTGGTTTGAAGGTGCGCAATTGAACATAACTGAAAACTGTATAGATAGACATTTACTTACCCGTGGTGATAAAACTGCTATTTTATTTGAACCTAATGACCCGAAAGAAAAAGCTGAGCATATTACTTATCAACAATTATATGAGCGCGTAAATCAGTTTGCCAATGTGTTGAAAGAGCAAGGTATTAAAAAAGGAGATCGGGTTTGTATTTACTTACCCATGATTCCTGAATTGGCAATTTCAGTATTGGCTTGCGCCCGAATTGGAGCAATCCATTCAGTAGTATTTGCTGGTTTCTCTGCAACAGCTTTATCCACCCGAATTAACGATAGCGATTGTAAAATGGTAATTACTTCTGACGGTTCGTACAGAGGTACAAAAACCATCGATTTAAAAAGTATTGTTGATGAAGGCTTAGAAAGTTGCCCGGGAGTAAATACTGTATTGGTTGCAAAACGTATCCATACAAAAATAAACATGAAAGAAGGTCGTGATAAATGGTTACAGCCTTTGTTAGATAACGCTTCCACGGAATGTGAGCCGGAAATAATGAATGCCGAAGATCCTTTATTTATTTTATACACATCTGGCTCCACCGGAAAACCAAAAGGCATGGTACATACCACAGCAGGTTATATGGTTTATACTGCTTTTACTTTTAAAAATGCTTTCCAATACAGAGAAAATGATGTGTATTGGTGTACTGCCGATATTGGTTGGATTACTGGACATAGCTATATCGTTTATGGTCCTTTAGCAAATGGTGCAACTACGGTTATGTTTGAAGGTGTTCCTAATTATCCAGATTGGGGACGGTTTTGGGAAATTGTAGAAAAACACAAAGTCAACCAATTTTATACAGCACCAACAGCGATTAGAGCTTTGGCAAAGGAAAAGTTGGACTATGTAGAAAAATATGATCTATCATCCTTAAAAGTATTAGGTTCAGTTGGTGAACCTATTAATGAGGAAGCATGGCATTGGTATAATGATAATATCGGTAAAAAGAAAAGTCCAATTATTGATACCTGGTGGCAAACCGAAACTGGCGGAATTATGATCTCACCTATTCCCTACGCAACACCTACCAAACCAACATATGCGACCTTACCGTTTCCGGGAATTCAACCTACGTTAATGGATGAAAACGGACAAGAAATTAAAGGAAATCAAGTTGATGGGCGACTATGCATAAAATTCCCTTGGCCATCTATGGCAAGAACCATTTGGGGCAATCATGAACGTTATAGAGACACTTATTTTACAGCTTATAAAAACATGTATTTTACGGGTGATGGTGCCTTACGTGATGAAGTAGGTTACTATAGAATTACAGGACGTGTTGATGATGTAATTATTGTTTCAGGTCATAATTTAGGCACAGCACCTATTGAAGATGCTGTTAATGAACATCCTGCTGTAGCGGAATCTGCTATTGTTGGTTTTCCGCATGATATTAAAGGAAATGCTTTATATGGTTATGTTATTTTAAAAGAGATCGGTGAATCTCGTGATCAAAATAATTTACGCAAAGAAATCAATCAGATTATTACAGAACACATTGGTCCGATTGCCAAATTAGATAAGATCCAATTCACGAGTGGTTTACCAAAAACCCGTAGCGGTAAAATTATGCGACGTATTTTACGTAAAATAGCAGGTAAAGACACCTCTAATTTGGGTGATACCTCCACCTTATTAAACCCTGAAGTGGTACAAGAAATTATAGATAATGCTTTATAGATATGTGATATATGGATGCTACTTCTCTTTTAGAAAATATAAATAAACACATTGATTTAACTGAAGATGAGACTGCCGAATTACTTTCTAAATTAGTTTATAGAAAATATCTTAAGGGTCAATATATAGTCCAACAAGGCGATGTATGTAAGCACGAATGTTTTATTCTTTCAGGATGTACAAAAACATTTTATATGGATGCTAATGGACAAGAACATATTGTTTTGTTTGCTATAGAAGATTGGTGGACATCAGACATGGGAAGTTTCATTTCGCAAACACCTGCCGATTATAATGTACAGTGTATTGAAAACACAGAACTCATTCAATTCTCTTATGAGGTTATTGAAGAGTTATATCTTAAAGTTCCAAAATTAGAACGTTTTTTTAGAAAAATCATAGAGAAAGCGTTGGTTGCTTCCCAAAAAAGAATTGTTAGAAATTTTAGTCTTACAGCTAAAGAACGCTACTTAATATTTAAAGAACTATATCCAAAAATTGAGCAACGTATTCCACAGTACATGATTGCTTCTTATCTAGGTATTACTAAAGAGTTCCTTAGTAAAATCAAAAGTGAATTGATTTTAAAGCAGTAAATATTAAACTAGTTTAACATCATTTCATAAACTACTTCATCTTCCTCATAAAATTGTTATAAGACATTTGTATCATAATAATTAAAACAAAAAATTATGAATACACTTTTAGAAAAAATTAGCACTATTAATGACATGATTCTTCAAGGAAAAGCTTTAGAAGCATTTGAAGAGTATTATCATGATGATGTTATAATGCAAGAAAATAATAATCTTATAGTTAAAGGAAAAGAGGCAAACAGAAAACGCGAAGAAGAATTCTTTGCATCAATTACAGAGTTTAGAGGCGCTCAACCTTTAAAAGTTACTATTGGTGAAAACACCACAATGGTTGAATGGCATTTTGATTATACTCATAAAGACTGGGGTATAAAAAATTATACCCAAGTTGCCGTACAAGACTGGCAAGATGGAAAAATTATTAAAGAAAAATTTTATTACGAATCATAAATAAAAACAATATGAAAAATACAATTAAACATTTAGCAGTAGTAACATTGGTTGCATTTATTACATTTTCTTTCACAATTTTAGAGAAAAAACAAATAAAAATAGACAAAAGCAAGGTAGTATGGAAAGGTTATAAAGTTACCGGATCTCATCAAGGAACTATCGCTTTAAAATCAGGATCATTGACTTTTACTGATAATAAATTGACTGATGGAGAATTTACTATTGATATGACTACTATTATCAATACTGATCAAACAGGCAAGTATAAAGATAAGTTGGAAGGACATCTAAAGTCAGATGACTTTTTTGGAGTTGCAGCCTATCCAACGGCAACCTTAACATTTAATAAAGTAAAAGCTACTAGTAAAAATGCTTATAGCATAACAGGTGATTTAACAATTAAAGGAAAAACAAATTCAGTTAAATTTGAAATCTCTATATATAGCAATAAAGCAACAGCTTCATTAAAAGTTGACAGAGCTAAATATGATATTAAGTATGGCTCTACCAGTTTCTTTGATAATTTAAAAGACAAAGCTA
>CAZHYX010000324.1:0-3498 GCA_964536675.1 uncultured Flavobacteriaceae bacterium | reverse complement strand
GATATTGTGTAAACATAGTGAGTAAGACATCTTAACAAATACGAGGAACGAATAATTTACCTAAAGGAAAATTATCGCTCACGACAACCGTTGTTCGAACGCTTCGCATACGAACAACGGGGGCGTGGGTTGAACACCCACTTGCTGCCCGATGCATCCGCATCGAACAACAAGCGGGAGAAGCGAGCAACCAATGCGAAAGTAAACTTTCTCATCGGCTGTCGCTTACCCACGCCCCCGTTATACCCAAGTAAGATTTATTAGCCAAAGGTTAAAATACAATGAAAGCAAGATTATGTCCATGTTGCCAAGAAAAAATTTCTATTAAAGCTTTTTTACATCATATGTTTTTTGCAACGACAAGAATATCTTTTACTGAAAATGCAAAAGGATTTCTTTGTCCCAAGTGTCAAGAACCAATTTTATGTGCTGAAAGAAAAGAAAAAATGATGATGCCCCTTATGGGAATATCATTAATTCCTATTGCTTTATTTGGTATTGGAGGTGAAATGTCATTATCACTAGAATATGGGTTAAATGCAATAGCTGTATTATCATTATCTGTATCTATATTAGTTTCAGCGGTTATTAAAAAGTACCACAAAATAGACTTTATATGTAATGATAAAAGTTCAGATGACTACAATAATCATTGCATAAAAGGTTAAAGGTATAACAAAACCTTGGAGAGAAATATGAAACCCAAGGGCGGATTTCACATTTCTCAAGTCGAACGTTATGTGTCTATCGTAAGCACCTTGCTTATGATTAGAAAAGTTTATATAAAGCTGAAACTTTGAAAAAGAGTTTACAGAGTTAAACGCCATCAAGAAAGTGAAAAGCCTTTTCGGCAAACACCAACAACTTACTAAACACAGCAAGAGTAAAACCCTTAGAAACTCAACTGACTTCCGTTGTAACCTTAAGGACATCATAAACACGACGACATAACAAAACGTAGTAGAGAAATAAGTGACCCAGTCGTCTTTATTTCGCTATAATTTTTAAAAGAAAAAACTGTTAAGAAATTGAGAGATGAAAAAGGTCACTTATTTCTATACTCGACCGTTATACACAAGAAAGGAACTTTAACTAATGCAAATAGAATCAGATTCAATTAAATTTTTAAATAAAAAAATTGATAAATTTTTTATTTTAATATTTGATTTAGATGGAACATTAGTTGATACAGATACAGCAAACCTATTATCATACACAGATGCAATTCAACAAATTATGAAAATAGATATTAATTTATCACTTTATTCAAATCAAAGATTTACTCGGAAAACACTCAAAAATGTTCTACCAAGATTAAGCAATATGAAATATAATGAAATAATTGAATTAAAAAATAACTTATTTAATGAATATTTAAATAAAACAAAACAAAATAGTATTACTTTTTAGATTTTACAAAAGTATTCAGGTATTAACACTATTATATTATCAACAAATTCTCATAAAGAACGAGCAATTAAAGTTTTAAAATTTCATAATATATTTGACAAGTTTAATTATAGATTTTACAAAGATGATATAAAATCTAAAAAAGAGATGAGTAAATTTGAGTATGTAATAAAAAAAACAGGAATATTACCAAGTCATATGATAGTATTTGAAAATGAAGAGTTAGAAATTGATATTGCATTATCTTTGGGTGTTTCACCTGAAAATATAGTCAATATTTAATTTAAAAAATTAAGGAGAAAACAGTTATGAACAGTTTCACAATTTCAAAAGATAAAGATTATTTAAAGCAAAATATACAAGCATATTACAATGCTAATTACACAACAATGGGAGAGGAAGGAAATCCAGATTATTTAAATAATATTAAAAATACATATGGAAAGCCAGATAGTAGTGATAATAAAGATTGGGCAAAACAAGAACAAAAAAAACTAAATGATGCTGTTAGTAAATTAACAAAAGCATTAGAAAAAGATTTACCAAAAATTTTAGAAAAAATAGGTAAAGATTCTTTATCTGTTTGTGTTGTTCCGAGATCAAAAGCTGAATCAACTTATAAAGATAATCAACTATTATTTAAATCTACAGTTCAGTCAGTTGCAAAAGAACTTGATAAGTTTAAAGATACTTCAGATTATATTATCAGAACTACTAATACAAAGACTACTCACTTAGACGATAATACACCTAATTACACTAATGATGGTCAAATGCCATATGTTGGTATTACAAAAAAAACTTGTACTCTTGATGAAAATATAAAAGATAAAGATATTTTATTAATTGATGATATTTACACAGCAGGTGTAAATATTGATGAAGATGCTATACAGGCATTAATGGACAAAGGTGCAAAATCTGTAACATTTTATTCCGTTGGTGCTTGTGGAATATAGAAAATGAAATATTCAAATAATGTAATTAATATTTTAACTGCAAAAACCTACAAAGGTATTGGTAGGGCTTGGATAGTAAAAAATATAAAAGGTAATGAATCTATTGAAGATATAATTTTACTTTTAAATAAAGATGCTAAATTAGAATATCCTATCACAGTAGATGACTTTGAAAATAATATTAAAAGAATAGAAGATAAAATTTATAAATTAGAAGAATTTATAGATGGTGCTGTTGCTATTGGTGATGATACTTTTCCACAACATAGAGGAAAAGTAAAAAATAGTGAGCAACCGATAGTTCTTTTTTATAAAGGAGATATTAATTTATTAGATATTGATAATAATAATATTACTGTAATAGGTTTGCTTAATCCAGATGAAGAAATAGAAGAAAGAGAAAAAAGAATAGTTGAAGAAATTATAAAACATGATATAACAATAATAAGTGGACTAGCATTTGGTTGTGATAGTATTGCTCATAAACAAGCCTTAATAGGTGGTAAAACTATAGCAGTATTGCCAAGTCCTCTTAACAATATTTTACCTGCTAAAAACAAGAATTTAGCATATGAAATTTTAGAAAAAAGAGGATTATTAATATCTGAATACCACGAAAATTTTAAATCTGGAAGAGAGCTAAGTAGTCGCTATAAAGAAAGAGATAGACTGCAAGCCTTATTTTGTGATACGATAATTTTGGCTGCTAGTTATGCACAAGATTCAGCAACTCGTTGGAAAATAAATAATCAAAAGCTTGATAGTGGTGCTAGATTAGCAATGGAATATGCTAAAGATTACAATATTCCATGTGCTGTAATGTATAATAAAGATATAGATATTAATAATCCTATGTTTGATTTAAATAGGCAATTAATTGAAGAGCAAAAAGATATTACAATCTTAAGTAAAAATAATTTAGAAAGAATTATCAATATAATAAAAGAGAAAAAATGTATAACAAATCATAGGAGAGAACAAGGCTATAGTTCAGGATTATTTGGCTTTAATAATTAAATAAATTTAAATGAAGTTGAAAACTCACAAGCATAAAATCGCCTTGTCCCTCAATTTAACCGTTGTTCGAACGCTTCGCATACGAACAACGGGGGCGTGGGTTGAACACCCA
>CAZHYX010000323.1:0-3504 GCA_964536675.1 uncultured Flavobacteriaceae bacterium | reverse complement strand
AAAAAAGCAGCCAAAAATATTGAATTTAAGGGAGAATTAGAGTGGAAAGAAATAGAAAAGATATTTTCAAAAACAAAAGCATTATTATTTCCGGGGGAAGAAGATTTCGGAATGATTCCGTTAGAAGTTATGGCTTATGGAATTCCTGTAATAGCATATAAAAAAGGAGGAGCATTAGAAACAATTGTTGAAAATAAAAAAAAGTCAAATGAATCTTCTGGATTATTTTTTGACGACCAAGATTGTAATTCAATTCAAGAGACTATAGAATTATTTGAAAAAATTGAACAAAAATTTAACCCTAAATGGATTAGGGATCATGCAGAAAAATTTAAAGAAAAATATTTTTTATCAGCTTTTACAAAGCAAATTGAAAATCTTTTAAATGAGAAAAATCTAAAAGAAAATTAATGCCACATAAAAAGAAAAGATATTCGTATTTAATAAGACCATTATTTATATTGTTTGACCTTCTTATTATAACTGGAGTCATCTTTTTTGTGTCTGATAAAGAATTTTATAATCCCTTTTTTATAAGCTACAGTATTCTTTTTTGGTTATTAATTGCCTTCAATACCAACTTTTATAAGATATATAGGTTTACAAATCTATATAGGGTTTTTAAATTATTAACTATACAATTTTTGGTGTTCACCTTAGGGTTTTTCACCTATTTCACAATTTTTAAAGAAGGTGTAATGGTGGGGAATCAATTTTTAATTTTAACTTCTATTCTTGGAGGAATAATGCTATTTAAGCTTATATCTTTTTATGCATTAAAAAGATATCGATTTGAAGGTAAAAATTTTAGAAATATTGTTGTTTTAGGGTTAGATGATACAGCTAAAAAAGTCACTCAATTATTTAATGATAAAGCTAATTTAGGCTATCGTTTTTCTGGTTTTTTTTCTGATAAAGAAAGTAATCAAAAAGAGTATTTAGGAAAATTAGAACATAGTTTTAACTATATTCTCGAAAATGATATAGATGAAATTTACTGTACACTATCTACATTAAAAAAAGAACAGGTAAAAGAGTTTACAAAATTTGCAAATCAACATAATAAGATTATTAAATTAATTCCTGATTCTACCGAATTATATAGTAAAAATTTTGGCTCAGAATATTATGATAATATTCTTGTTTTAAATGTAAAAAAATTACCTTTTGAAACGCGAGAAAATCATTTTATTAAAAGAACTTTTGATATTATTTTTTCTCTCTTTGTAATTATTTTTATAATGACATGGTTGATTCCAATATTGTGGATACTTGTTAAAATGGAATCAAAAGGGCCGTTATTCTTTAAACAAAAAAGAGAAGGTTTAAATGGACATCAATTTGCATGTTATAAATTTCGTTCTATGAAAATGAATTCGCTTTCAGATAAAGTACATGCTACAAAAAATGATGAAAGAGTTACTCGAATAGGTTCTTTTTTGCGAAAAACAAGTGTTGATGAGCTTCCACAATTTTTTAATGTCTTACTAGGCGATATGAGTACAGTAGGGCCAAGACCCCACATGAGTAGTTTGTCTTTTGAATATCAAAAAGACATAGACAATTATATTGAAAGGCATGCAGTAAAACCAGGCATTACCGGTTTAGCGCAAATAAGTGGTTATAGAGGAGAGGTTAAAAAGAAATCAGATATTAAAAATAGGATAAGATTAGACATTTTTTATATTGAAAATTGGTCTTTTTTTTTAGATATTAAAATTATAACCCAAACAGTATTGAATGTTTTTAAAGGAGAAGAGAAGGCATATTAGTGAAGCTCTATTTTGAAGAGCCCGCCTTTGGCAGATGAATTCAAAATAATTAGCTGAACTAATCCCGATGAAGAGCGGGATCTTTACAATTGAAATAAAAGGGTACACATATTAAACTATAAATTGAAATTCGAAGTAACAATAACCGCAACCATTGTTTTGCATAATGAAAATATTAATGAGTTATCAAAAGCCATTAATAGTTTTTTAAATACCCCTATTACTAAAAAACTTTTTTTAGTAGATAATTCACTGACTAAAAAAATTAAAAATTTAGCTAACCATCCAGATATTGAATACTTTTTTATAGGTAAAAATATAGGTTTTGGAGCTGGTCATAATACCGTTATTGATAAAATAAAAGATTATTCTAAATACCATTTAATATTAAACCCTGACGTGTCTTTTAAACCAACAGTTATCCCAAACCTAATAAAATCTATAGAAAAAGAAGAAGAATTAGCCATGATAGCACCAAAGGTGGTATTCGCCAATGGTGAACATCAATATACCTGTAGACAGTATCCTACAATTTTGGAAATGATTTTACGAAAGATGGGTATTTTTAAAAAGTATGTGCAAGAAAGAGAATACAGAAACATAGACTTAACAAAATCGTTCTATCCAAATTTTATACATGGCTGTTTTCAATTATATAAAACAGAAGACTTTATAAAAATTAATGGTTTTGATGAACGCTACTTTTTATATATGGAAGATGTTGACATCTGTAGAAAAATAGATGCTATTGGTAAGAAAAAATTGTATTATCCTAAAGAAGAAATAGTACATATTCTTAAAAAAGGTTCATCGAAGCGCATACAAGCTTATGGACTGTACGAGCTATTCAAACAGAATGCTGTTCTAATTAGAACTCAGCCTCTTTTTTCAAATGAACCAAATATTTCTTTTAAATTTAGATAAAATTTTTCTCTGCGAACCTCAGTGTTTTCCTCAGTGTATCTCCGCGTAATAACCGTATATTTGCACAAACAAATCAACAAATGAATATCCTTATTTTAGGTTCAGGAGGCAGAGAACACACATTAGCTTGGAAACTGAATCGAAGCGACAAACTAGACAAACTCTTTATTGCTCCAGGTAATGCAGGTACAGATGAAATAGGTACTAACTTAGCTATAGATGTTAACGATTTTCAATCCGTTAAGGAAGCTGTTCTAAAATATGCAATCACTATGGTTATTGTTGGCCCCGAAGACCCTTTGGTAAATGGTATACATGATTTTATTGTCGCTGATAGTGAATTGCAGCACGTAGTAGTTATTGGTCCTAAAAAAGAAGGCGCTCAACTAGAAGGGAGTAAAGATTTTTCCAAACAATTTATGGAAAGACACAATATTCCTACAGCTAAGTATAAAAGTTTTACCAATCAAACCTTAAATGAAGGTTATCAATTTTTAGAAGAATTACAAGCTCCATACGTGCTAAAGGCTGATGGGTTGGCCGCCGGGAAAGGTGTTTTGATCTTAAATTCTTTAACAGAAGCAAAATCAGAATTAAAAGAAATGCTTAGCAACCAAAAATTTGGCAAAGCAAGCAGTAAGGTTGTCATTGAAGAATTTCTTGATGGTATAGAAATGAGTTGTTTTGTGTTGACTGATGGTAAAAATTATATCAGTTTACCAAATGCCAAAGATTACAAACGTATTGGTGAAGGTAACACAGGTTTAAATACAGGAGGAATGGGGGCTATATCACCAGTACCTTTTGC
>CAZHYX010000322.1:0-3506 GCA_964536675.1 uncultured Flavobacteriaceae bacterium | reverse complement strand
CTTCTTCTTGGTATTCTATTTGCTGTGTATCTGTTTTATAATGATCGTAATTGGGATTGTTAAAAGTTATAAGCCATAAACTGAAATATAATAAAGAAATGCTAATAAATAAATAAACAAATAAATAAATAGTACCTCTTTTTTTTTGAGATCCTGATTCGTTTTCAAACTCACTAACATACTTTAAATGCTTGTCTTTATAGTGGTAAAATAATTCAATTATATATAAAAAAAGTAATAAAAAAACAGCGACTTTAATTTTTCCATATCCAGTAAAGTATTCTAACCATATATTTTTTTTAATAATAACACCTAGTAAAAGGGTTAAAAAAAAAAATTGTAATAAATGTGTAAATGCAAGTGTGATTGCTACTGATAATTTTGGTGTAGAGTTATTTATTTTTAAAGCAAACGCATATAACTTATAAAACATATATCTTAAAAACCTGGGTGGTTGTAGTTTTTCTAACCATTTCATACCTACCTAAAATTTATTGGTTTTAAACAAAATTTTAGGGGCTACATAGGTATTGTCAATTTTTATTTTATCTTCTAATTGCTGTTCAAAGATAATCTGATCTAAACAAGGTATATATTCTACTTCAAAATCAGTCTCGTAAAGATTATTCATTCCATAAAATGGTGGTGGTATTCCCGGTGAAAAACTAGGTAAACCTCCATCAAAAAGGTTGTTATTATAAGGTACACCATCTGAACGTACACCGGTAGGTTGACTCCAACCATCAAAAGCACCCATCATATCTGCTATAAAATACGTGCCTGAAATAACCCAACCCACAGGGCCACCCCATACACCAATAGCACCCATAGTAATATCTAAAGTTACTTTTAATGCTACACCTTTTTTATTGGAATCATTGTATGCAAAAGATTCAGCTACTTCATAGGCTCCAAAACCGATTCCTACCCAAAAAAACTTTCTTCCTGCTTTATGCCATTTACCTGCTCTTTTAGCAGCACCTCTCGCTCCTTTTTGATGTCCGCCGGCACCAATGCCTTTTTGAGCACTTAGTGGGTTATAACCACCACCTACTTTTCTATAAAAACCTTTAGCATCTTTTAGATTCTTACCTGTACGCCATGGGGTTAAATTACCTACCTCACGCAATTCTAATGCGCCTGCAACCAAACCGCTAGCTCCAACACCGCTTTTCATTCTACTATACATGGGGTCTTCCCAATAAACTTCTCTTGAAGGTAGCCCTCCTGCTAAATCGCCATTTGGTGAGAGTTGACCAGAAAAAGACACTATGGGATTATAAGGGTCTGATAAATCTTTATCTTCAAAGAAGATATTAAATTTAGTTTTGGGGTCAAAAGCAGTTACTTGTACAGCTGGTTTATAGCCGTTTAGTTCATTATTTTGCACTAACTTAATGTCTATTATGGCTTTATTAGAGAGTTGTACCCATTGATGACCGTCAAATACCTGATAACCACCATTTATTTTTTTTACATAATCTTCCCATTTAGGTTCAGGTGGTTGCGGTGTTGCAAAACTTTGAATATATTGTTGCTGTAAGCTATCATTACCTAAGCCATTTTGTGACAAGTCTATTTTATAAAGTAATTTAGAGATGTCTGCACCATAGCCTCCTAAAGAGGTTTTAAAATTAAATGCCAACTTAGACCTATTATCTACATGCGGTATACTGCTTTTTGAAAATGCACTTGCTTGATGAAAAGATAATTTTAGAATATCATTTAATTCTCTTAAATATTCTTCTTCCATAATAAATTAAAATATATTAACACATATATATTAGGCTGTTAATAGCAACCTAGGTTCTACGCCAATAACAAAACACTTTTTAAAAGTAACAGTTTTTTAAATAATAGAACTTTTTAAATACCAAATAAATAATAGTATTTAATACCAATTTAACCATAAAACTAGTCATATAAATTATTCCTTTTTCACTTATATTTTGTTAAAAAAAGAAACTATAATTAATACTATACTTTGTTTTTTTGCCTCATCTAAGCAAAAAATAATTCAATTTATTAATGACAACTTTTATAATTAATTTGGTTTAACACAAATTCCCCCCAATTATATACCGAAAATACAAAAAATAATAAAGCAATGCAAAAATTATAGTACTTTTAAGCCAACCAATTATTTTAAGAATGATAAATACTAAGTTTCAATTTTTTTACTTATCAATGTTTATTTTAGCATCGGCATGTAGTACTACCAATAAGTTAAAAACATTCGAATATCCTAAACCTGTTGATACTTCTTCACGCGAAATTAATTATCAAGACAAAAAAGAATACAATATTAATGAAGCTATTTTTGCCGACAATCAATTTGAAGGAGCACGCCTTAACGGATTTATTCAAGTAAACGATTCAACTTTTCAAGCAACTATTTTGCCTGAAAATGAGCCGATTAATCAGAGTCCGCATTACGCTTTTAGAATTTGGTCTAAACAACCACAAACAGTTTATTTGAAATTGAGTTATCCCACATCAACACATAGGTATATTCCGAAATTGAGTAAAGATGGAGAGCAATGGAAGCCCATAGATAGCGTAAATTATACCTTGATTGACTCAGCTAAAAATGCACTTCTAAAATTAAGTATTGATAACAAAAAACTATGGATAGCAGCACAAGAATTAAAGACCTCTACTGAAGCAGTAAACTGGAGTAAACAAATTGCAACACATAAAGATGTCCGTTTTAATATTGTAGGGAAAAGTAAGTTAAACCGTGATTTGATAGGGTTAGATATTTACAGTGGAGATCCAAAAAACAAAGATGTAATTGTGGTGTTAAGTCGTCAGCATCCACCAGAAGTAACAGGTTATTTAGCAATGCAATCTTTTGTTGAAGAACTCTTAAAAGAAGATAGATTGCAGAAAGATTTTAGAAGTAAGTATAGAATTTTGGTTTTTCCACTAATAAATCCTGATGGTGTTGATTTGGGGCATTGGCGTCATAATGCCGGTGGAATAGATTTAAATCGTGATTGGGCATATTACCGACAAGAAGAAGTGAAAGTGGTGGTTAAATCTATTGTTGACATGGCTAATGAATCTAAAAGCAACGTAATTTTAGGCTTAGATTTTCATTCTACACAACAAGATTTATATTATAGTTTTTCTGATGATATGCATCCGAGTATTTATCCGTTTAAAGATTATTGGATTGGCGCTATTGATGATGCAATACCTAATTATACACCTGATGACCAGCCTTTTCCTCTAAGCACTCCAATTTCTAAAGGATGGTTTTTTAAGCAATTTAATGCCGAATCGTTAACTTATGAAATTGGCGATGAAACCCCACGTGATTTTATCGATTTAAAAGCACGAGTTGCAGCAAGAGAAATGATGAAATTATTAATTTTAAGATAAAAAGATGCTATAAGTTCACTAATTTTTATTTGTAATATTGGTTGGTAAGCAGGTTTAAAATATATATAATACCAATTTAACATCATAATGTCGCATTGAAATTGTTTAATTTTCACAAT
>CAZHYX010000321.1:0-3534 GCA_964536675.1 uncultured Flavobacteriaceae bacterium | reverse complement strand
TGTAAATTTCTATTTTTGAGTATTTTAAATGTAATTATTCATCCTCACAAAAAAAATAACACCTATACAACACATCAATAGCTATAAATAATTCTTATATTTGATAAAACTAAAGACCTTTGAGTTTATCTATTAATTGTAAGACATATCGCTATTCATATATGTTAATGAAACACTTTATAAATATACTAACACTTTACCTTGTAGTATTCACTACACTTTTTTTAAACGCTCAAGAACTCCCTCCTATAGAAAAATTTACTCCGGAAATTTATGGTGGTGAGAATCAAAATTGGATGATCTCTCAAACATCAAATAACTATATTTATGTTGCTAATAGTGGTGGTTTATTAGAATTTAACGGTGCAAAATGGCAGCTATACCCTTCGCCAAATGACACTGATATTAGAGCTGTAAATGTTGTGAATGATAAAATTTATATTGGTTGTTTTAAAGAGTTTGGTTATTATGAAAGAGATACGATTGGTAGATTAAAATACCATTCTTTAATACAAAAATTGAAAGATTATACAACTGATACATCTATTGATAAAGAAAATATTTGGAATATCCGTTCTTATGAAGAATGGATACTCTTTCAAACACAAGAAAGGATCTATTTTTACAACACTTTAAATGGTAGTTTTAAGATTATTTTTTCTGACAATATTATTACAAAGGTATTTAATATTAAAAATACTATCTATTACCATGTTACAAATGAAGGCATTTATAAAATTGAACAAGGGAAACCTAAATTAGTTGCAGACGATTTAGTATTAAAAGAAGATAGAGTTATTAATATTTTTACTGTAAACAATAAATTACTTATTCAAACTCATAAATCTGGCTTTTATCTATTAGAAGATACAAAGCTTTCAAAATGGCAAACGCCTGTAAATGATTACATAAAAGGCATGAGTGTTTTTAATAGCATTCAATTAGAAGATAGAAGCTTTGTCTTAGGTACAATTTCTAACGGAATCATTCATCTAAACCCAAAAGGAGAAATTTTATATCAAATAAATCAGAAAAACGGACTCAGTAATAATACAGCTCTTTCCTTATTTGAAGATATTGATAAAAATGTTTGGGTTGGTTTAGATAATGGTATTAATTGTATTAATATTAAATCTCCATTCAAATTTTATCATGATGATGAAGGTGTCTTAGGAACTATTTATAGCTCTATAGTTTTTAATAATTATCTTTATTTAGGAACAAATCAAGGTCTATTTTATAAAAATTTAGAAAATGATAACGATTCTTTTCATTTTATTAAAGGAACAGCTGGACAGGTTTGGAACTTATTTATATTTAATGATAGTGAGTTATTTTGTGCTCATCATGATGGTACATTTATTATTGATAAAAACAAAGCTACTTTAATTGCAAATATACCCGGTACATGGAATATCAAATCTATACCAAAAACGAAAAATACCTTATTACAAGGTAATTATAGCGGATTATATATATTACAAAAAGAAAATGGAGCGTGGGCATTGAAAAATAAAATAGAAGGTTTTAATAATTCTGCTAGGTATTTCGAGATTAATAATCGAAATAAAGTTTGGATTAGTCACGGATATAAAGGTGTTTATAAACTTATACTTGATAAAGATTTAATGAATGCAACAAGCGTTTCTCTTGAATCTGAACTGTCTATTGGAAAAAATTCAAGTCTAATTAAATATAGAAATGATATTTTATATGCTTATGAAAAAGGTGTTTTTAAATACGATACTATTTATAAAAAGTTTAAGTATGATAGTATTTTAAGTCCGCTTATCGGAAAAAACAATTATATGTCCGGTAAATTGGTTGTTGATCAAAATCAAAAATTATGGGCTTTTTCTAAAGGAAATATTAATTATCTAACTACTGACAATCTTACAAATAAGCCTAAAATAAATAAAATTTCAATTCCTTCATATTTGAGAAAAGGAATGATAGGTTATGAAAATATTTCACTTATTAAAAATGATGAGTATTTATTAGGAACAGCCAATGGTTACATTACCATAGATCTTTCTAAAATAAATTATACCAATAAATATACTATAATATTGAATTCAGTAAGCTTAAAAAACATTAACAATGATAAAATAGAATATAACACTAATGATTTTGGAGAGTTTGATTATAAATCAGGGTCAATTATGTTTAATTATAGTGTTCCTGAATACGATAAATACTTAGTTGTACAATATCAATATAAATTGGAAGGACATTTTAATAAATGGTCAAAGTGGAATGATAATGCTAATATAAGTTTTGAAAATCTTTCTTTTGGTGATTATATTTTTAAAGTACGAGCTAAAATAGGGAATAAATTATCAAAGAATACTGCTATCTATAAATTTAAGGTTCATAAGCCTTGGTATTTATCTAATACTGCACTTGTAGGTTATCTTGTTTTATTCTCTTCATTAACATTATTAATTCATAGAGCTTACAGAAAATACTATAACAAACAACATCAACTAAAGCAATCAGCAAATGAAGAGATAATTGTACGTATTAATAATGAAAAATTAAGACAAGATATAGAAAGTAAGAATAGAGAATTAGCCATTTCAACAATGAGTATAATTAAAAAAAATGAAGTATTAAGTAGTATCAAAAAAGAATTGAAGAATAATGGACATGAGACTAAAGATAACATTGAAATAATAAAACTAATAGATAGAAATATTAATAACACCAAAGATTGGCAATTTTTTGAAGAAGCTTTTAATAATGCCGATAAGGGTTTTTTAGATAAAGTTAAAAAAGTACATCAGGGCTTAACACCAAATGATTTACGCTTTTGTGCTTATTTACGTCTAAATTTATCTTCAAAAGAAATTGCTCCACTACTTAATATATCTGTAAGAAGTGTAGAAATAAAACGCTACAGGCTAAGAAAAAAGATGAATTTAACACATGAAGAGAGCCTTGTTAACCACATCTTAGAGATTTAACACCTCTACATTGTTGAATTTTACCACAACATTACCTCAACGAAAACCATGTAGATTGACAGATTTTATTCAATTTTTTATTTTATATACTAAAAAACGCCCTTTACAAACCCTCTTAGTTTAAAGGGAGTTTAATTATGAAATTAGAAAATTTAACACAATAATAGTGCTATGTATGTTTTTTGTTGAGGCATGAATTATCAATTTAATAATTTTTGCTTGTAACTTTAACAAAAACTTAAACTTGAATTAATTCTCAAGTTATAGTTAACTAAAAGTTTAACAAAACTCAAATTTTATGAAATTAAGATTATTCCCAAAAAAAGTTAGAATACTATTCTCACTTTTTGTATTCTTTAGTTTTTGTATTGCCACAGTGCAAGCGCAAAAAATAGTGACAGGTACTGTACTTTCTTCTGATGACAATACCCCTTTACCGGGTGCTTCAGTCGTAGAAAAAGGTACAAATAATGGTACATCAACAGATTTTGATGGAAAATTCTCATTAAACGTGGCTGATGAGGCTACTACGTTGGTAGTTTCTTTTATAGGTTATCTAAATCAAGAA
>CAZHYX010000320.1:0-3544 GCA_964536675.1 uncultured Flavobacteriaceae bacterium | reverse complement strand
TTTTTTAAAGTAGGAGTTCATGATATGCTTCGCAGTTCTTTTTTACTTATATTTTTTAAAAAAAGAAACTATAATTAATACTATACTTTGTTTTTTTACCTCATCTAAGCAAAAATAATTCAATTTATTAATGACAAATTTTATAATTAAATTTGTATAACTTAAAAAACACCCCGGCGTATTATATTTCAAAGGGATTTGAGCATGTATAATCTGGATTATATTTACAAAGTCTTTACAACAACAGCCAATCTATACTGAGAATTGACAAAAATGCCTCTTTTTACTGCTGGTTTTATGGTAGGTAAGTCGGCAATACTTTGTCTGATGGCACTATCTAGTTTTGGTAGTTGATTGAGAATGCTTTCAGGGGAATTTATATTGACAACACTAGCTTTTCCTGTATTGTCTATCATGATATCAATAAGAGTAGTGTCGTTTACACGTTCTTTGACCTTTAACTCATTTTCTTGAAGTGATTCGGATAGTTTTTGAGTTAAGGTAAGCTCAAAACATTTTTTTTGATTGTCATTTTCAGAATAATTTTCACAATCAGAAAATATAGGATAAACATCTACTTTAGTAAAATCAATAAATGTATCTAAAACTTGTAAATCACTTTTATTGGTCGATGAATTAGACGAAAAAAAATCGCAAGAAGTAAAAAAACATAGTAAAAAAAGGAAGCCTAATATTCGCCTTAACATAGTTGTTATCTAATTACAACGAAAGTACAATTTTTTAATAAAATAACAGCCGACAGTAATACAATGACAAGTGAAAACATTAATCAACTACAAAACTTATTGGTAAAGTGTATGTTACATTTACCTTTTTACCATTATGTTCTCCTGGCTCCATATCAGGTAAATCGTAGACTATATTAACTGCTTCATCTTCTAAAGCTTCATGTGGGGCACGAGCTATAACATCACTAACACTACCTTCCTTTGTAATTCTGAATTTTACATATACTCTCTTTTTACCTGAATTTAAACCAAGTGAATTTGCTATTGTAGTATCAAAATTTTGTGAAATATGGTTGCTAATACTTTCTTCAAAGCATTTTTTTTGATCTAGGGCATCTTCACAGCCTGGAAAAATAGGGGCTTGATCGATGGAAGCAAACGGAACAACTTCCGCATTTGAATAATCTATTGTTGCCCAGCTTTTCTTCATTCCTTTCCAATCGATAATTTGTAAAAGAGCCCTTTTTCCATTGCTCATTTCATAAATTCTATTTTTTTGAAATTTAGTATCTTTATTTTTAAAGACATTTTTAATATTATCATACTCCTTTTTTTCTTCATCAGTTAAATCACTATATGATATTTCTTTTCCTTCTGGAGCATCGCCCATATATATATCAAAATAACCTTCTTTTTTGCTTTCAATTGTTTTCACATCAGTTTTGCCTTTAATTCCAAAATGAAATGTTATTAACCTTTTTTCATTTTTATTTTGTTGCTCTAATTCCCCTTTTTCACAAGAAGTATAAACTAACATACTCGCCAATACTGGTATTAATAAAAGATACTTTAATTTTAAGAACTGTTTTGATTTATTTTTATGTAACATAATAATTCGTTTTTTGATTAATGAATGTTTAAAAAATAGATTAATGAATGAAATGTTTTGAACGCCAAAAGTTTCGGCTAATAAATTATTAAAATAAGTCGTTTTATCATCTTTTTTTATAGATTTTGAATCAGCTATAAACTCATGCAATTCTGAAATTCTTTTTTGATAGATATAACTAAACGGGTTAAACCAACATACAATTCTTTGCAATTCAAATAACAGTAAATCTAAACTGTGCTTTTGTTGCACATGCACCAATTCATGTTCAATAATTTGTTCTTTGTTTTGTTGAGATGTGGTTTTTCCTAAAAAAATATAGTTAAAGAATGAAAAGGCAGTATTATTTTGTAGAAGCACTAATGAGTAATTCCCTTTATGCTCTTTTTCGTTTGTTGAAATAAGTTTGAATATTCTGAATAATTTTATTAAAAATAATACTGAAGCGATGATGACTCCTATCCAAAAAATATACTGTAAAACCGTAAAGAATAATGACGACCAATCAAATGTTTGTTCAATAGTAGTTGTAGGTGACAATAAAACTTCAGGTAACAGAACTACATATTCTTGTGGTACAATTTTTTGCACATTTTCAAATTTCACTAACGGAATTACATAAGCTAACAAAGAAGTAAGTATTAAATAAGCACGGTTCCATTGAAAGAATGTTTCTCGTTTTAGTAATAAGTCATATACTGCTAAAAAAAGCGTTTGAAAAATAAGTATCTGTATAATGTAGTCTAACATGATCGTTATTTTTTGGATTCTTTATCGTTTATTTCTTTTAATATACTTTCTATTTCTTGTAAACTGATATCATTTTTTTCTACAAAAAAGGACACCATACTTTTAAAAGATCCTCCGAAATAGCCATCCATCAATTTGTGTAAACTTTGATTACTGTAGGTCTCTTTTTTTATTAAAGGGAAGTATTTATATCCTTTTCCAAAAGATTGATGTGAAACAAATTTTTTATCTTCTAATATTCTAACTATAGTAGAAACAGTATTATATGCTGGTTTAGGTGTAGGTAATTCAGCTATAATTTCTTTAACAGTACATAGTTCTAATTGCCATAATATTTTCATAAGTTGCTCTTCAGCTTTTGTCAATTGTTTATTTTTCATTGAACTAAGTTTTTAGTTTGTAAAGTACAAATGTAATTAAATAATTGATTTAAACTAAGTTTTTAGTTGAAAAATATGTAACAAACATTTTGTAATTTCGTCTGATAAGTAAAAAACATGGATATATTATTATTGATACTAGGGTTTTGTATTATGGGTTTAGGGCTGGTAGGCTCTTTTTTACCTGTACTACCAGGCCCCTTAACCGGATGGATAGGTTTATTGGTATTGCATTTAACCAATGCTGTGCCTATGAACTGGACGTTTCTAGGAATCATATTAGGGGCTGCATTAATTATTTGGGTATTAGATTATATTATTCCCGCTATGGGAACCAAAAAATTTGGGGGCAGTAGAGCAGGAGTAATAGGTACAACACTTGGCTTAATCATCGGGCTATTATCACCCATACCATTAGGGTTTATTATTGGCGCTTTTGTGGGTGCTTTTGTAGGAGAATTAATACATGATAGTAAAGATACTTCAAGAGCTATAAAAGCGGCTTTTGGTTCTTTTTTAGGCTTTTTAGCTTCTGCAACTATTAAATTTGCGGTTAGTTTTGTATTTCTGATTTTTTACATAATTAAGGCTATTGAATATTGGAGTGAAATATGGAGTCCGTTAACTACTTAAAAAAGAAAAAGCTTTCCATTTTATTGGAAAGCTTTACATGAATTTAGCGATTTCAATTCCTAGTATTCTATAAATAGTATTCTTTAATTTCTTTTTCTGTTAGGGTTTTCATAGCAATCTTCCCTTGACGATACATTAATTAAAAATTAATGCTTTTTTGTAAATGTTTCTTTTTAGGGACTTTTTAAAAGTTTACTTTATGT
>CAZHYX010000319.1:0-3581 GCA_964536675.1 uncultured Flavobacteriaceae bacterium | reverse complement strand
TTGCTTGGGCTGGGATGCCCAAAACAAGCTTTCGCAAAAATAGCGACTCCCTGCACTTAGTGTATATATTGGTTTATTAATTTAGTGAGAATTTTAGTATGCATGTAAGGGGGCATAGCTACTAAGTTAAGGAGAATACGCGTGATTATTTGTAGGTTGGGCTAACGGCTCTTTCGTTAATCCAACTTTTTAGAATTCATGTTGACGAGTAGCGAAAGAGATACCACCCCAACCTCTTAACTTAATGGAAGTGATGAATAAGAGGGCAATATTATATTGATGATATTTTCAAAATGGTCTTTTTCCTTATATTGCCAATAAAACTTTACAATTTAAAAAGTAGTAAAAATGATAGATAAAAAAAGATTAACCCATCTTAAACAGCTTGAAGCAGAGGCTGTTCATATTTTGCGTGAAGTTGCAGCAGAATTTACTAACCCGGTTATGATGTATTCTGTAGGTAAGGATTCCTCTGTTATGTTACATCTAGCGATGAAGGCATTTGCTCCTAGCAAACTACCTTTCCCTTTATTACATATCGATACTCTTTGGAAGTTCAAAGAAATGATAGAGTTTCGCGATCAAAGAGCGAAGGACTTGGGCTTTGAGCTAATTGTTCACTCAAACCCTGAAGGCATTGAGATGAATATTTCTCCTTTTTACCAAGGGAAAGTGCATACTGATATCATGAAAACAGAGGCGCTAAAGCAAGCACTTAATAACGGAAATTATGATGCAATTATCGGAGGTGCTCGTCGGGATGAGGAAAAAAGTCGTGCAAAAGAACGAATATTTTCATTTCGTGATAAAAATCACCGCTGGGATCCAAAAAATCAACGCCCAGAACTTTGGAATATCTACAATACAGCTATTCAAAAAGGAGAAAGTGTTCGGGTGTTCCCAATCTCTAACTGGACTGAATTAGATGTATGGCAATATATTTATTTAGAAGATATCCCTATTCCATCACTCTATTTTGCAAGAGAACATCCGGTTGTTGAGATAGATGGTGTTAAAATAATGGTTGAAGATGATCGAATGCCAAAAGAAATTCGTGATACAGCAATAATGGAAACAGTTCGATTTAGAACCTTAGGCTGTTACCCGCTAACAGGTGCAATCAACTCAACTGCAACAACTTTACCTGAGATTATAAAAGAAATGCTTCTTTCAAAAAGTAGTGAGCGTGAAGGACGTGTTATTGATAAGGATCAAGAAGGCGCGATGGAACTAAAAAAAATTGAAGGATACTTTTAATGGATATTGAAGCTTATTTAAAAGAGCATGAAAACAAAGATATGCTCCGGTTCTTAACTTGTGGGAGTGTTGATGATGGTAAAAGTACCTTAATTGGCCGTATGCTTTTTGATTCAAAAATGGTTTTTGAAGATCAGCTCGCAGCAGCAGAAAGTGAAAGTAAAAAATATGGTACGACTGGTGAAACCATTGATATGGCTCTCTTGGTTGATGGTCTTCAAAGTGAGCGTGAGCAAGGCATTACAATTGATGTTGCCTATCGGTTTTTTACGACAGAAAATCGTAAATTTATTATTGCTGATACGCCTGGGCATGAGCAGTATACTCGTAATATGGTAACGGGAGCTTCTACAGCAGATGTCGCAATAATCTTGATTGATGCACGTAAAGGTATTTTGACCCAAACACGTCGACATAGTTTTATTGTTAGCTTACTTGGCATAGAGCATGTCATTGTGGCGATAAATAAAATGGATTTAGTAGGCTTTAGCGAAGAAGTCTATAATGAAATATCTGAAGCTTATGGTGTGTTAGCGGAAGAATTAGAAATAAAAAGCACCTACTATATCCCTGTTAGCGCACTTAATGGAGATAATGTAGTTAACAAAAGTGAACATACCCCTTGGTTTCAAGGTGAGCCAATGCTTAGTTTGCTAAGTAATATGGATGTCGCTAAGGAAGAAAAGGCAGAAGACTTTCGTTTTCCAGTACAGTATGTTAATAGGCCAAACCTGGACTTTAGAGGGTTTTGCGGTACTGTTGTTGCAGGAAGCGTAAAGGTTGGAGATAAAATAACCGTATTACCTACCGGAAAAAGAACAAAGGTAAAAAGCATCATAAATGTAAAAGATATTACGGAAGCAAATAGAAGAATTACAACCCAAGAAGCAAATACATCGATGGCAATTACGATAACAACTGAAGACGAAGTTGATATTAGCCGTGGAGATATGATTGTTCATACAAATGGCTTGCCAGTCGTTTCAAACAACATAGAGGTTATGTTAGTGTGGATGGATGAAAGGCCAATGAATAGAGAAAGAAGTTATGATATCAAAAGAGCGACATCAGTAGTTTCAGGGAAATTTACATCTATTTCATATAGAGTTGATGTTAATACATATGAAAAAACTCAAGTGACAGAACTAAGATTGAATGATATTGCATCTTGCACAATGGTATTAACACGTTCAATTGCATTAGATGAATATAAAAATAATCGGTTAACAGGGGGGTTCATAGTAGTTGACCGAATTAGTAACAATACCGTTGCTGCAGGGATGATTGTTAATAGTCGTACTGAGCGCGGGGCAGCTCTTTTCAATAGTAAAGAGTATACAAAAGCTGAAGTCGCATTAAATGAGTATATTAGAGATAATTTTCCAGAATGGAACTGTAAGGAAATCAAATGTATAAAGAAACAAATAAAAGATCAATAGTTAAAGGTATTAGTTGGAGAGCAATTGCAACGACAACTACAATTATTATTGTCTATTTCTTTTTTGGACGCCTTGATCTTGCCATCGCAACAGGTATGATTGAAACGGTTTTAAAAATAGGTCTATTTTGGGGGCATGAAAGGATTTGGCATAAAGTTAGATGGGGTAAAAAGAAAATTGATCCTTTTAGTCTTTGGTTTACAGGGTTACCACTTTCTGGAAAAACAACGATTGCAGATAAAGTATATGAAGAATTAGAAAAACTGCATATGCCTATAGAGAGGATTGATTCGAAAGATATTAGAGAGCTTATTCCTGGTATTGGTTTTAGCCGAGAAGATAGGAACCGTCATCTGAAGCGTATCGGGCATTTGATAAAAACCTTACAGAACAATTCAATTTCTACAGTTGCTTCTTTTGTTAGTCCTTATCAGGAATCTAGAGAAGGAATTGAAGCAATGGTTGAGAATAATATTATTGTTTATGTTAAAACCGATATTGAAACTTGTAAGGCAAGAGATATTGAAGGTAAATACGAAAAAGCAATAAAAGGAGAATATCAAAATTTCACAGGCGTTAATGATATATATGAAGAACCAAATCATGCGGATATTGTTGTCGATACTGATAAGATGAAGGTGGAGGAGGCTGCAGAACTTATTGTTAGATTTGTGAAAAAAAACTACATTAAGTAAATTGATTGAAGACATCATTTATTTAAGATCTTCGGGAAATACCGAATAAAATTGCGACAACTGCATTTATTGAGCAATAGTGCAGCGGAGTTGAACAAAGAAAAATCCAATCTTTTATGGCATCGAAAAAAGGTAAAATTAAATTTATCAGAGTTAATAAACTTTGTTGGAACACATATTATTAATACAA
>CAZHYX010000318.1:0-3605 GCA_964536675.1 uncultured Flavobacteriaceae bacterium | reverse complement strand
TATCTACTTGGGGAATTGTAGGTTCAGGATATAATAATTGGGGAGCGTATGCAGATTCTCCTTTTTATACAACAAGTGAAGCAAATGTTTTTGTTGCTTATGCCACATTGTTTGACGGTGAAATTAAATTCAGAGAAAATAACGAATGGGTTAATGATTTTGGTGATACAGGTGCCGATGGTACTTTAGATACTGGTGGTGATAATATAGCTGTATCAGCAGGGACTTATAAAGTTATAATTAACTTAAACGATAACACTTATACTATCGAAGAGTTTTCTTGGGGGGTAGTAGGTTCAGGGTTTAATGATTGGGGTGCAACTCCAGATTTCACCTTTACAGAAGTAAATCCAGGTATTTGGATTGCTGAAATAGTTACTTTAACTGATGGTGAAATCAAATTCCGTGTAAATGATGCTTGGGACGTAGATTTTGGAGACACAGGGGCAGATGGCACTTTGGACGCAGGAGGTGATAATATAGCCGTAACGGCTGGTAATTATAGAATGTGGTTAGACTTGAATAATGGTACTTATTCAATAAACTAACTAAAAATAATTAACTTTTTAGTTTATAAAGGCTGTTTGTTTTTAATATAGACAGCCTTTTATTCCTTAAATAGAATGCAATTAATTATGAAAAAACTTTTACTTATATTTTTAACATTACTATCAAGCTATACTTTTGCCCAACAACAAAATGTAACCTTTGCTATTACACCATCTCCTTTTAACGAAGATGATCAGATAACAATTACGGTTTCTAATGTTGACCCTTCTGCTTGGGGAGTCACAGATATTTATTTATGGGCATGGTCATTTGATCTAAATGATGCCAATTCAATGGACTCACCTACAAACGGTAGTTGGACAAACTCAGATGAAGCACAAAAATTGACTGATAATAATAATGGGACATACTCGATAACATTAACACCAACCACATTTTATAACAGAACAGGTATTGGTAGTATGGGTTTTTTAATAAAAGCTAAAGATGGTTCAGGTGATAAAAAATCACAAGACAATATAGTTGAAGTTGGTGTCTTTCAACTAACACGAACTGCTCCAACTCAAAATGTTACCTTGTTAAACTCTGGACAATCATTAGCTGTTGCTGCAACTACTTCGGTTGCTGCTGATTTTGTATTAAAAGCTAATGGAACAGCAATAAATACTTCAAATGGTGTCACATCCTATAGTTTTACACATACCAATATAACACAAAATACCAACTATAGTTTAGAAGCTACAAACAACGGTAGTACACTAATTGAAACTTTTCAAGTCATTGTATCTATTACTGAACAAGTTGTACCTGCAGGTATGGAAGATGGCATTAATTTAGATTCAAATGACAACACAAAGGCAACTCTGGTTTTATATGCGCCTAATAAAGATATTGTTCATTTAATTGGCGATTTTAATAATTGGCAAGTTGATAATAATTATCTATTAAATAAAGATAGCACCAAAGACCGTTTTTGGATAGAGCTTACCGGATTAACTCCACAAAGTAACCATATGTATCAATATTTGGTTGATGGAGATATTACTATTGCTGACCCTTATTCAACTACTATTTTAGATGAGTATAATGATGGTTTTATCAATGCTACAACCTATCCAAATTTACCTGTGTACCCAACAGGATTGACGAACCATGCTGTAACTTTGTTAAGAACTGGGGATGTTGCTTATACTTGGCAAACAACCAATTTTCAGCCTCCGGCAAAGACTGATTTGGTAATCTATGAATTATTGATCAGAGATTTTGATGCATTGCATAGTTTTGATGCTGTGAAGGCCCGATTAGATTATTTACAAGATCTAGGAGTAAATGCCATTGAATTTATGCCAGTAAATGAGTTTGACGGCAATGAATCTTGGGGTTATAACCCGTCTTTTCATATGGCATTAGATAAATATTATGGTACACCAACTGCATTTAAACAATTTATTGACGAATGTCATAGTAGAGGAATAGCCGTTATTATTGATGTGGTGTATAATCATGCATCTGGGCAAAATCCGTTTTATAGACTATGGAATACTGATAATGGTGGTTACGGCGGACAAGCAAGTGCTGATAGTCCGTTTTTTAATCCAACTGCAACACATTCATATAGTGTATTTAATGACTTTAATCATAGTCAACAAGCCACTAAAGATTATGTAAAAAGAACAGCTCAATATTGGATTGATGAATACAAAATTGACGGATTTAGATGGGATCTGACAAAAGGTTTTACACAAAACTGTACACCAGCTGATGAAAATTGTACGGGTTCATATCAAGCAGATAGAGTTGCTGTATTAAAAGAATATGCAGATTATCAATGGACAATGGATTCCGATTTTTATGTGATTTTTGAACATTTAGGAGGTAATACCGAAGAAACAGAATGGGTAAATTATCGTTTAGGAGAAGGTAAAGGTATTATGATGTGGGGTAATCATAATTTTAACTATAACGAAGCCACTATGGGTTATCATGATAATGGAAAATCTGATTTTTCATGGATATCATACCTTAATAGAGGCTGGTCGGTACCTGCAAATGTAAGTTATATGGAAAGCCATGACGAAGAGCGTTTGATGTATAAAAATTTACAGTTTGGTAATTCTAGCGGAAGTTATGATGTAACTACACTATCAACTGCTTTAGATAGAATGGAATTAGCAGGAGTTTTTTATTTTACTGTTCCCGGTCCAAAAATGATATGGCAATTTGGCGAATTAGGTTATGATATTGATATTAATTTTAATGGAAGAACAGGTAATAAACCTATTCTATGGAATTATTTTACAGAGCCTGACAGAAAAGATTTATACAATACTTGGGCAAAATTGATAAAATTAAAAAAACAAGAAGATATTTTTAGAACAGATAATTTTACGATGGATGTTGCTAATACAAATGGTTTAAAAACAATTCATTTAACAGATGATGCAACGAACCCTGATTTAAAATATATAACTATTATAGGTAATTTTGGTGTGACAATTCAAAATATCAACCCTATGTTTCAACAAACAGGTACTTGGTATGATTTGCTAAATGACAATGCAACTATAAATGTCATCAATGTCAATGATATGATAAGTTTACAGCCAGGTGAATTTAAAGTATATGGTAGTAGTCAAGTTACTTTAGCAGTAGTCGATTTTGACCTTTCAGATTTAATTACTTTATATCCAAATCCCGTAAAGGATACATTTAAAATCAAAACGGAAGCTACTAAAGTTGCTATTTATGACCTTTCAGGAAGATTGATTAAAACCTTTAAAGGTAATTTTACTCAAAATGAATCATATAATATTTCAGAGTTGAACTCTGCGCTGTATTTGATTAGAATTACTTCAGATCAGGGAGTATTGACTAAAAAAATATTCAAAAATTAGTCATAAAAAGAAGCTGCATAAAAAGTAATAATTTAACTAAATGTCTCTTTGAGCGTCCCGAGTACTGGGGGAAAGGTTATTTTTTTTGATGCTTTTACAAAAGAGCCAAAAATTCAAGTTGATATTATGAACAACCATTATCAAAAATATTATAATGGAAAGGAAGCACCAACCGATATTCAAAATCCAAATCCTATTAAT
>CAZHYX010000317.1:0-3608 GCA_964536675.1 uncultured Flavobacteriaceae bacterium | reverse complement strand
ATATCTGTTATCAACATATCTTTATGAAAATTTGCATCTACTAGAATTGTAGCTACAGATGGATCTTTTAATAGTAACACTTTAAATTTACCAATTAGTCTATGCCCTTCTTCGATAGCTTTTTCATTTTCACCAGACTCAATTAATCGTAATAAAGATTGAGTTTCGGTTATTGCTGTAAATGCGTCAGATTTGATTTCCATTCGCCTTTTTACAATAGCATCATTAACAAATGCAGTAATTTTAGCATTTAAAGAATCTGGACTAATACTTAATGTTTCTTCCTTGACATTCACAAGTGTGTCATTTTTCTCTTTTTGCCCGAATGAGGCATTAACTACGAAGATGAATGTTGCTACTAGAATTAAACTTGTTTTTTTCATTTTATAATTTATAAATAATTATGATTTGTAAAGAACTATTTGAAGCCATTCTTTATAGGCTTTTTTTTAATATCTTGTTAACAATGCTAGATTGTTAAAATCTTTTAACTCATCTCCCTCCACAAATACCGTATCTCCACCAAATGACATATTTAGTTCTATCATTTCATCAATAATGTCATCTATAAAGTTTGCTTGGTCTTGATTGTTAATGTCTGCCATTTGAATGTGGTTATCTTCTATAATTACTGGTTGAAAATAACCGCATTTTACAAAAAGTGTTTTCCCTTTTCCGTATTGCATAGCATTCCATATTTCGTTTACATCACTTAGGAAGTTTCCTTTAGATACTGACTTTTTTAATTCAATAATGCGTGTTGCGTTCTTTTCTTTAATAAGAGGTAGCATGATATTCCAAGTATCTGAAATAATTTCTTGTGCAGTTTCCTCATCTTTATTTCCGTTTATATGGGCAATAATAAATTCCTTTTTATCAGCTATTTTTTGATAATGAGAAAAATTACGAGTTTCTGTTACTAACACTATGGGTAGAGTATGATCTTTTATTGAATTTAGCACATTTTTATCTACACGATTAAAAAACTCTTCTATTAAATTATCTTGTCCTTTATTGGTTGATAATTTCTCTTTATTAGTTGTATATAACGAGTTTTTCATCGGAAATTCACCTTTTAACTCTTTTACAACTTTGTCACCATATACTTCAATCAACCTTGCTTGTTGCCTACTAAGAACCAATACGTAATAAGCTGAATTACTGTGCATTGCTCTAATTAAATCTCTTGTAGCAAAGCTGTAATCTATTACAACACGGTCATCAACTTTGATAGGTAATCGTGTAAATTCTGCAAAATCACTATTTGCATAAATCACTAGACTTTCTAAGTTAAAGTTATGGTTTATGGAATCTATAACTCTGTTTAGGTTTTCTATTATTGGTAAAACAAATCGTTTATCATAACTTTTTTTGAGCCTATCTTCTACCTGTTTTACAAAATTTTTAAGATTGATTTCATCTTTTTGATTATCAGGTTTTGTTCTATGTGTATTTAAAATTATTGATACACAAGCCTCGGTATAGATATTTTTAGCTTTATTTAATAGTTTCATGTGTTTATATTTATTGTTTTTTAACGATTACATGCTACCTGCCCGCCGCAGGCTGGTTCGCAATTAATCATTCACTTAGTTGTGAAAAATTTAACATGCTCGTTTCATGTGTTTATTTTTTAAAGTGTTTATCACGTAGTTCTGCTTCTATTTTCTTATCCCAAAATTTAAACTGAATTTCCTTCGCTATTTTTTTATATTTCTCTGATTTCTCTTTATTCTCTAACTTCTCATATACTTCAGAAATACCTTTTAAAGAGGGTATATGCATATCGTTGATACGTAGGCAAATTTCAAATTCAAAAACTGATTCTTCATAAAAACCATCTTCCATAAGTTGATGTGCAACTTCAAAATGGTTTTGAATATCTCGAATCTTTTTTTCTAATTTTAGATTAATAATATCCATAGATTTTAGTGTAATAAATGAAGAAAGAACTTCTCTAATTACTTTTTCTGTTACACTGCCCATTATAAACCTACTTAGACCTGTTTTACCAGAAGTACCCATTATAGTCAAATCAGATTTATATTTTGATATTGCTTTTCTTATTTTTGCAGAAGGATCGCCTCCTTTTATCTCCTTTTCCCAGTTTAAGTTTTTCAAATTGAAATCTTTTAAAAATAGATTGAAGTTTTTTAATTGTTCAGAAGATTTTTCATCATTTTCTTCATCCCAATCCATTTTTGAACCGAGTGCAGTCGGGTAACCTATTTTATATACATTAAAAATTATTAACCTTGCCTTAAATCGGCGAGATAAGGAAATTGCATTTTTTAATGCGCGACTAGATTCAGATGAAAAATCAACAGGGCATAGTATGTTTTTTATATCTAATGAACTATTATTTTTTATAACCCATACAGGTTTGTCACTTTTTCTAATAATTTTTTCGACAGTAGTTCCTAATTGGAACGCCTCATTTTCTGCTTTTTCTCCAGCACCTATCATTATTACATTGGCATTTATATTATGTGCCATTTTAATAACCTTATCAGAAATATTACCATACTCTAAAACAGGTTCGTCTACTTTTATTCCTTTACTTTTAATACCCTCTAATAATTCTTTCATTTTTTTTGTAGCAGCATCACTCAAAAACAATCCTGCTTTTTCCTTTTTAATATCATCAGGTAATACATGAATTAGGCTTATTTTTGATTTAAATATTTTAGCCAACGCTATTGCGTTTTCTAAGGCATTTTCAGAAGATTTTGTAAAATCTGTCGTTACTAAAATGTTCTCTATTAGTGTCATAATTTTTTATTTTATTAGTTTATAATTAAAGTACCCTATTCTTATAAATGAGAGGCATATTTTTGTTCAACTTCCATTTTATCATTGCCAAACTAGAATCTATACAGGTATTTTCAATTATTATATTATTTGGCGCCGATATTGGCATGGTTGAAAAATTCCATATTGCTCTTATGTTGCATTCAATTAACAGGTTTGCTATTTTTTGAGCTTGACCTGGAGGTGCTGTTATTATCGCAATATCAATAGGTGTTTTCATAAAATGTTCTTTAATAGTATTTACATTATATATTTTTATACTATTTATTTCTTTCCCTATTTTTTCTGTATCAACATCAAAACCTTTGATAATTTTTAACCCCTCTCCGTAAAAATCACTAAACTTCATCAAAGACTTTCCTAGATTTCCGACACCAATCAGAAAGGCTTTTCTCTTGATATGATATCCTAAAAAGTTTTCAATTACATTGATTAAGGTTTTTGTTTCATATCCTACCTTTGTTTTTCCGGTAATATTAAGAACCGAAATATCTTTTGTAATCTGAGTAGAGTCTATAAGTAACTCCCTCGCTATTTCTGGTGCCGTTATAAATTCCACCTTATTGTTTTTTGCTGACTTTAAAAAAGATAAATACAAGGGTAACCTTCTAATGGTTGGTGCTGGTATTATAGCTTTTTTGTTTATTTTATTTTTCATTACATATTTATTAAAGAAATATTTCTTTATTTAATGTATAGCAAATATACAATAAAACTTTAATTAAAGAAATATTTCTTTAATTAAAGTTTTGTTAAAATTATATTTAATTTTTGTATAATTTATTATAGACTAAATC
>CAZHYX010000316.1:0-3620 GCA_964536675.1 uncultured Flavobacteriaceae bacterium | reverse complement strand
TTTTCCAAAAAACCATGTCAAGTAAAATCTTCAATTATTTTGCTGAATAGTTACGTTTTTTATTTATAATATCTAGCGAAAATTGTTCGATATGATCTTCTATGCTTGCTAATTTTTTTATTTTTCCAATAGACCATGCTCTCAGTTTAGATAGCATTAAAAATGTTTGATAATTTTTAACTGTACCTTCTGTAAATGGATATATATCATCTTTATCTTTACTCAAATAATAATTAGTTGTTGACATAGATTGGCCATATTCATATCTTTTAGGGTGATATTCTGGAGCTACCAAACTATATTGGTCTTTATAAAAACAGTATTGACTGTACTCACTTTCAAATATTTTTTTATATATATTGTTATCAGTATCATTAAAAATATATTTTATAGTTTTATCGTCGTTTTTAATTCCTTGACCGATATAATCTATAATGTCATTTAAATACTCAGCGGGAATATCTAAATTCTCTCTAATTTGTTCGTAATACAGCACATTATTCCTAAATAATAAATCTATAGCTTTTTGATGAAAAGTTCGTTCTACTGTCCATATATCTAAAACACCTGAAAAAGATGTTTTATAATAAAAAAATACATTTATAATTAGTATAATCAAGCACGTTTTTCTAATACATCTTAATAATTTATAGTCTTTACAAAGCATGTTTTTATTTTATTCCTTATATTCTTATAAAGGATTGATGTTAATGGGATAAAGTCTTTTTCAGTATCATTTTATGTGCTCAAAAAATTTTTTAAAATTTATAAAAAATTATGGCGTATAAATTTTTACATTCCATTTTGAATCAGTGAATATTAAAGTTCAAAATTTCTATCATTTTTTTTAAAAGTATACGTTTTGATGCTATCCAAGCAATGCGGCTTTAGAGTGTACCAAAACATAGTATATAAATGTAAGTTTAAAAGTCTTTAAATGTTTTAATCTCTACGGGTATAATTCCCAGCCCTTTGGGGCACAATGAAAATCATATTACATCAGCATACCCCGTCCGCTTGCGGCTGGGATGTTGATTTAACGCTGTTTCTTTTGTGGACTCAGCAGCATCTTTTTACATGATTTTTTCCGTGTCTGGCGCAATCCCACTTTATATGCCTTTGTTTTCGGCTGTTTTCTCTAATGGTTCTAAGTAGCTCATAAATTCACCTTCGGTACTTTGGTTGATTACTTGGATCAGTTTATTAATTTTTACACTGTTTTTTTTGTGTTTCCAAGTAACAGAATATTTGATTTAACAGGTTTTTTCCAGTGTTCAAAAAATAATTTTCCTGTGTGGGATGGCCTGCCAATGCTGCCACAATATCATCAATTACCTTTGTGGGGCTGTGTTTGAGGATGTACTCAAAAAATAAAGCAGGATCAAGGTTGCCAAATTTTTCCTCAACCCTCTATTCTCTCGTATCATGGGTTATATCGGATGTTTAAACAACGCTGTCTGAATGCGAGCTTGAATACTTATAAGATTATATCACCACATAGTCTGAGATCAGATTTTAACACCAGTGCTGCTATCGCTGAATCTATTTAACAACAATGCCAATGAAAAATCTACCAGCACTTTAATCATTTATAATAGCCCATGCCATTCATTAAGCTAATATTGCCACCCGAAACAACGCATTTAAAGACAATATTATGAACACTCAAAATATTTTGATATATCACAACCCGGTATGCAGTAAAAGCATACAGGCACTTGCCTGATGGCAAAATTAATGCCTGTCCCGATAAGATTGATAATGAACCGGCGTATTCCGATGTCAAATACCCCATTGAAAAATTATTGAATTCAGAAGTGAGGGGCTTTTGGCTAAAGCAAAGCCGGTTGCATCATCCGCACCATAATTGTTTACGCTGCGAGTTTCGACATTTTTGTCGCAGTGGCTGCCCGATTACCAACAATCAGCAAACACATGACATCTGCAGTGGTTACAAACCTTTGTTACAACATATCCAATCTTTTGCCAATGATTTTCCAGAAACAACCAAAGACTATATAAAATTATGCGAAACCATTTATTAACCGTTATTGCCAGACCCACGCTGAATTGCAATGCAACCTGTGATTATTGTAATGCGGCTATTTGCAGCCAGAGACGATGGAACATTGATGATTTTAAAAACATTATTGACCAGCTTTGCCAATCGAGGATATATCAGCAGCGCTTAGTGAGTTGGATATGGCATGGCGGTGAACCAATGTTGTTAAAACCTGATTTTTATCTTGAAGCTTATCATTATGTGAAAACAAGGGGTTATCCAGTCAAGTTTTCAATGCAATCGAATCTTCTGCTTTATGCACCACGATGGCACGAAGTCATCAAAACAGTATTGGGTGGGGCAATTGGTACTTCATATGATTTTGGTGGCACACGTAACATTCACGGCAATGCGGCTATTTATACCAAAGTCTTTATGAAAAAATTAAGACAGCTTTATGCCGATGGTTTTGTTACCGGTATTGTCAGTGTTTTAACCAATGATAATATTTCCGAGGCGCTACATTTATATGAATTGTCACGTACCTTTGAAAAAGAATATGGGCAAGGGTTTGATCTTAAATACAACTATGTGTATCAAGAGGGTCGTGCCAAAGAGAAAGGGATCCATGGATTGGATAAAATCAGTTATAAAAATTTCTTGTTGGATTTGGTCGATACCCTTCAGGCTGATCAACCAGGTTTTTCCGTTAATCCCATTGATCACTTTGTCCATAACTTAAAACAGACGGGTTTGGCGGGATGTCCATTTAAAAATAATTGTTCTGCAGGAATGTTATCCATTGATGAGGATGGTCATGTGTATACCTGTTCATCATTTGCCAACACACAGTCTCGTACTTATCAATATGGCAATATTTTCAAAAATAAAATGTATTGTGCAAATCATCAAATTCAAGACACACAACAACATAATTTTTTTGATTTGCTTTCATGCTCAGCAGCTTATCAGGCCATGCAAAAAAGGAAAATAAATTTGCACAGTGATTGTGTTCGATGCCCGCATTTTAAGGAATGTCAAGGGGGATGTGATTATCAAACCGTGTTGGAACAAGATAATCTTTATGGCAAGCCAGAATATTGCGAAGTGTGGTTTGCACTCATCAGTAAAATAAAAGCGGTTAGTTATGGTGCGTATACAGCATAAAATTTATCGGCATTTAAGTGTTGCTGGCATTTCGCTAGATCCTGTGCTGGAACAATACAGTTGTTATGCCAGTCGTTGTTATTACGATAATGCCAGTAAATTCAGGCAACACTGGCCACAATATATTGAATGTTCCATTAAAAAAATTGGCCAGAGAATCTATCCGGTTCGCTTTGTTTTTTATATTGATATTGCAACATTGGGCCATGTCAAATCACACCTGTTGGAATTTGTTAAATCCACATCTTTGCTTTGTGGGCATATTTTACCAATTTCCGCCCTGATGCAAGCGTTAGAAAACAGCAAATCACGAAATAAGTTATGTTTTGGTATTGAGCAAACATCGACTGGCTATGCATATAAACTTTATCTGTATTTGCCGAAGATCATTCGTGGTTGTCAATCGGCACCACTATGGAGCCACTAAATCGGCACAAGTATGGAGCCACTT
>CAZHYX010000315.1:0-3626 GCA_964536675.1 uncultured Flavobacteriaceae bacterium | reverse complement strand
TAGAGCAACATCAGTATATTTAGTAGACAGAGTAGTACCTATGTTACCCGAAGTGTTGTCAAATGGTGTATGTTCTTTACGACCCAATGAAGAAAAATTGACATTTTCTGCAGTATTTGAAATGAATGATAAAGCACAAATTACCAATCAATGGTTTGGTAGAACGGTAACTTATTCAGATCAACGTTTTGCTTATGAAGAAGCGCAGCATATTATAGAAACCAAACAAGAAACAATACCTTCAGATATTTCTTTGACAGGAAAAAGCTATAAAGTAGATAAAGAAATTGTAGATGCCACTTTAAAATTAGATGAATTAGCAAAAAAATTAAGAAAAAACCGATTACAACAAGGTGCAATTACTTTCGATAGAGTAGAAGTAAAATTTAACTTAGATGAAAATCATATTCCCACAGGAGTCTATTTCAAAGAATCTAAAGATGCTAATAAATTAATTGAAGAATTTATGTTATTGGCAAATAAAAAAGTAGCTGAGTTTATTGGTAAAAATAAAAATGGGACACCAACTAAAGATACATTTATCTATAGAATTCACGATGAACCCGATACCGAAAAACTAGCCAATTTACAACAGATCATTAGTAAATTCGGCTATAAAATTAATACCCAAACCAGAGAAACAACATCTAATTCGTTAAATAAGTTATTGAGTGATGTACATGGCAAAGGAGAGGCAAATATGATAGAAACCTTAGCTATTCGCTCAATGAGTAAAGCAATTTATACGACTGATAATATTGGCCATTACGGATTAGCTTTTGATTATTACAGCCATTTTACTTCACCCATACGTCGTTATCCTGATGTGATGACACATCGTTTATTACAACATTATTTAGATGGAGGTAAATCTCCTAAAGCATCTATTTATGAAGAAAAATGCCAACACTCCTCAGAAAGAGAAATGTTAGCTGCAAAAGCGGAACGCTCTTCTATTAAATATATGCAAGTAAAATATATGCAAGACCATCAAGATCAAGAATTTAAAGGTGTTATTTCAGGTGTTACCGAGTGGGGAATTTATGTTGAGATCATCGAAAATAAATGTGAAGGAATGGTACGTATAAGAGATATAAAAGACGATTATTATATTTATGAAGAAAAGCAATATGCATTAGTAGGTCAGTCAACAAAAAAGGTATTACAATTGGGAGGTGAAGTAGTTGTTAAAGTTAAAAAAACAGATTTAGAACGCAAACATTTAGATTTTGAATTAATACAATAATTAAGGCATAAAATTTGTAAGCAGTATAGTCATAATACATCTAAATAAATTTAAACTAATAGTATGAATAAATTAAAACTACTAATCCTTTTTTTAGGATGTACGGCATTTTTGCAAGCACAAGACAGAACAAAAAATTTAGGCGATTTCACAGAAATCAAAGTTTTTAATGGATTAAGCGTCGATATTGAAAAATCAGATCAAGCTAAAATTGAAATTTCAGGAGAAAAAACCGACGATGTTGCGGTAAAAAATGTGAATGGAAAACTGAAACTATCTTTAAAATTCCCTGATAATTTTAATCCTGATAAAGTTAAAATTAAAGTTTTTTATAATCAAGACCTAACCATATTAGATGCCAATGAAGGATCTGCTATTTTTTCTGATGAAACAATAGATCAAGTAAATTTAACCTTAAAAACACAAGAAGGTGCTTATATACGTGTACCTGTAGATGTTAAATATCTTACTATAAAAACAGTTACTGGTGCAGGCATTAAAGTTAGAGGAACAGCAACAAATCAAGAGGTAGAAGTAACCACCGGAGGTGTTTATGAGGGGTATGACCTAGTTACAGAAAGTGCAGACGTTGTTTCGGCATCTGGAGGCAAAGCAGAAATAAATGTTACCAGTTTATTAGATGCTAAGGTTCGCTTTGGCGGAAGCATTCATTATAAAGGAAATCCGGAAAAAGTCAATTCTAAAAAAGTAATGGGCGGCACTATTAAAAATAAAGGAAATTAACTTTATGATTTGCATATACATTTAATTAGTACCTTTGCTTTAAGTAAAACTATTAAAAATGACAACAACAACGATATTTTTAGGATTTGTAGGACCATGGCAATGGATTATCATTGGTTTAGCCATATTACTTCTGTTTGGTGGTAGAAAGTTACCCGAATTAATGAAAGGTTTAGGTACAGGAATTAAAGAATTTAAAAACGCTACCAAAGACGAAGAAGAAAACAATAAAGAAGAGAAAAAAGAATCATAATTTCCAATAACACTTACCAATTAAGTGAGATATTTAAAAACCTACTAAAAATTAATTTTTAGTAGGTTTTTAGTTTTTAAGTAGCAGTAAATTTATTCTTTCTTCTTCTTACCAGAAGATAAATTCATTTTCTTAGCAGCAATCATACCTGTAACCACATCGGTTAACATATTACTTGCAGCATTTGGATTGTTAGGTAATAAAATTAAGTTTGAATCAGATTTAGAACCAATACTTTGCAATGTATCATAATGCTGGGTTACAATAATTAAGGCAGAAGCTTCTTGAGAATTGATACCCGCCCTATTTAATATAACCATACTCTCTTCTAAACCACGTGCAATTTCTCTACGTTGGTCTGCTATACCCCGCCCTTGTAAACGCTTACTTTCTGCCTCAGCTTTTGCGCGTTCTACAATTAAAATACGTTGTGCATCACCTTCGTGTTGTGCGGCAACTTTTTCACGTTCTGCTGCATTAATTCTGTTCATGGCAATTTTTACACTTTCATCAGGATCAATATCAGTTACTAATGCTTTTATGATATCATAACCATAATCAAGCATCGCCTGTTTTAAATCACGCTGTATTGCCAATGCAATTTCTTCTTTCTTTTCAAAAACATCATCTAAAATCATTTTAGGAACTTCAGCGCGAACAACATCAAAAATAAAGGCTGTTATTTGTTCATGCGGATTTTGAAGTTTATAAAAAGCATCTTCTACATGATCTCTTCTAATTAAAAATTGTACTGAAATTTTTAAATGTACAAATACATCATCTTGTGTTTTTGTTTCAACAATTACATCTAATTGTTGAATTTTTAAACTGATGCGACCAGCAATTCTATCTACAAGCGGAATTTTAATATTAAGACCAGCTTGACGAATACTTTGAAGTTTACCGAAACGTTCAATAACTACAGAGGTTTGTTGTTTCACAATAAACAACCCAGAAAGGATAATAAATATGACAGGAATTACCCATATAAATTCTAACATAAATTTTTAATTTTTAAGATTAATGATCATACCAATTGAATTTCAAAATGATTGTTTGAATCCCGATAGTTATGGGAGAGTTATTTTTTTCTTTATACGAATTATAAAATTTAAGCAGAACCTATGTTACGGTTTAATTTTATTGTGAAGTAGAAAGGAAAAAGAAACAAATTTTAACGCGCATTTTGATGTTTATTTGATATTAGTTGTAAAGATACTACATAAAGTAGCTATTTACAAGACAAAATTTTGTAAAAATTAAGGTGATTTACTAATAAAACTACTGTATAATCAATTTTTTAATAATTCGACCCTTATCAGAGTCAAGCTTTAAAAAGTATAAACCACTTTTAAGTGAATTAAAAGTCAAACTTTTTTGATT
>CAZHYX010000314.1:0-3634 GCA_964536675.1 uncultured Flavobacteriaceae bacterium | reverse complement strand
TCATCAAATAAACTCTTAGTTGAAGCTTGATTCATATTAGCATCCATCTTTTTACACCAACCACACCATGAGGCGTGAAAAAGGACAAACACATTTTTGTTTTCAATCTTCGCTTGATTGTAAGCTTGATCTAAAAGAGATTTTGCTGATTCTTGCGATTGTATTTGTTGGATAAATAGAATAATTAAACTGATAAGTAGAATTTTAATTTTCATGATTTTAATTTTTGTAAATATAGTGAATCTGATGAAATAATTTGGTTCAACTACAAGCAAAGTAAACTAAATAATACCAATCAAACCCTGACTAATTTACAAAGCCTTTTCCATCTTATCTTTAATCTCCTCCAAACACAGATTACCTATACTTCCCACATGAGTATGGTTTACATTTTTATTCGGTTTAAATTTTCCTTGTTGCACTTGCTCGCCAACAATTTTATAAGCATCTCTAAAAGCCACACCATCTTGAACCAATTTATTTACTTCTTCTACGGTAAATAGATAATCGTATTTTTTGTCTTCTAAAATTGATGTGTTCACCTGCACATTTTCAATTGAGAAAATCAACATTTCTAAACATGATTTTAGGGTTTGAATCGCTGGCAATAAACTTGCTTTTAGCAATTGTAAATCTCGTTGATAACCACTTGGTAAATTATTAGTTATCAATGTCAACTCGTAAGGCAAAGCTTGTAAAGCATTACATTTTCCTCTTATCAATTCAAATACATCAGGATTCTTTTTATGTGGCATAATACTCGAACCCGTAGTCAACTCATCAGGAAAGGAAATAAAATTAAAATTCTGACTCATATACAGGCAAATATCCATGGCAAATTTTGATAATGTTCCTGCCACAGCGCTCATCCCGGAAGCCAATGCTTTTTCTGTTTTACCTCTGCTCATCTGCGCTGCAACCACATTATATTTTAGTGTTTCAAAGCCTAATAATTTGGTGGTATATGCTCTATCAATATCAAATGAACTTCCATAACCAGCTGCCGAACCTAGCGGATTTTGATCCGCAATTTTATAGGCAGCGTTTAAAAAATAAACATCATCAATTAAGCTTTCTGCATAAGCAGAAAACCATAACCCGAATGATGAGGGCATAGCAACCTGTAAATGTGTATATCCAGGTAATAATACATCTTTATGCTCATTTGCCTTATTTATCAGCACATCAAACAACTCTTTTATCTGTTGCTTTATTTCAATGATTTCATCTTTTAAATACAGATGCATATCAACCAATACCTGATCGTTTCTTGAACGAGCTGTATGTATTTTCTTACCTGTATCGCCTAAGGATTCTGTCAATAAGAACTCCACTTTTGAATGTACATCTTCAAATGTATCTTCAATTATAAAATTTCCTTTTTCTATATCATTCAGTAGTTGATTTAGCTTTGCCTCAACAGCGTCTATTTCTTTATCGGATAAAATTTCCATTTTATGCAACATTTTGGCATGTGCAATGGATCCTAATACATCGTATTTTGCGAGTATTAAATCTAATTTTCTATCGTTTCCAACAGTGAAAATGTCTATTTTTTTATTGGTGCTAAAGCCTTTGTCCCAGAGTTTCATAATTTTAATTTTTTAATTCTTAAAAAATTAGAACAAAGAGAAAAGACTGCTTCGCTTCTAGAATAAAGACTTAATAAATCTAACATTTGTCTTTTTTCTTTCATCTTTTTTCTCTCTTCTTTTTTTTATAATACTTTCTTTAATAACTTTATATATAAATCTATTCCTTCTTTAATTTCTTGTACATAAATAAATTCATCAGCTGTATGCGATCGTAATGAATCGCCTGGTCCTAATTTTAAAGACGGACAGGTTAATACTGATTGATCTGATAAAGTTGGTGAACCATAAGTACTTCTTCCTAATGAAATTCCTGCTTGTACCAATTCATGTGTTATGGGAATTGATGAGGAATTCAATCGTAAAGAACGTTCTTTTACTTCAACACCTGCATTTTCCTTTACAATATCTAATACTTCTTGGTTACTATAGGCATCCGTCACACGGATATCTACCACAAAATGACAAACCGCAGGAATCACATTATGTTGCGAACCGGCATTCACCTGAGTAACCGTCATTTTCACCTTACCAAGTGTGTCCGATTCTTTAGGAAATTGATAGGTTTTAAACCAATCTATTGCTTCTATTGCTTTATAAATAGCATTATCACCCAGTCCATGGGCTGCATGACCCGCCATACCATGTGCATAACAATCTAATACTAACAATCCTTTTTCGGCAACAGCCAATTGCATCAAAGTAGGCTCACCAACAATCGCAACATCAATAGTTGGAATTATTTGAAGCATACTGTTCAATCCGTTTTGTCCAGAGTTTTCCTCTTCAGCGGAAGCGACAATTACCAAATTATATTTTAAATTTTCCTGCTGACAAAAATGTGTAAATGTTGCTAATAACGAAACCAAACAACCTCCAGCATCATTACTTCCCAAACCGTATAATTTTCCATCAATAACTTCAGCTTGAAAAGGGTCTCTCGTATAAGCTTTATTTGGTTTTACCGTATCGTGATGTGAATTCAACAAAATGGTGGGTTTTGAAGCATCAAAATATTTATTTTTTGCCCAGACATTATTGTTTTTTCGTTTAAAATCGATATTGTAATTTACAAACCAATCCATAATCAATATTGCCGTTTCATCTTCTTCAGAAGAAAATGAAGGCTTTGCAATCATATTTTGCAATAGTATTATGGCTTCTTTTGTTAGTTTTTTCATTATGTATTTTTTGAGTGGCTGTCTAAAAAGACTAAATTCAAACGAATTATCTCCTTGAGCGTCCCGAGTACTCGGGAAAAGGTTCTTATTTTCAACAACTTATAGTTTTCGACTTTAGCCTGTCTTGAGCGATAGTCGAAAGGCTCAAACAGACACAAAGTATTACTTTTTAGACATCCTCATAATTTCAAAGTTTTAAACTTGTATATTTTTGATTCTCATTTACAATTACAGTCGGATTCCCAATTATAATTTCTGCTACCCCATTTTGTAAAGCATAAAAACAATTCTCTAACTTTGGAAGCATTCCTTCTACTATAATGTTCTTATTTTTTAATTCTTCGTAACTTTTTAAATTAATATTTTCAATCACTGAACTGTCATCATTTACATCTTTTAAAACACCATTCTTTTCAAAACAATAGACTAAATGCACTTGAAATGTACTTGCTAATGCCGATGCAACTTCAGAAGCAATAGTATCTGCATTTGTGTTTAGTAATTGTCCGTTTTTATCATGTGTAATCGCACAAAAAACAGGTGTTAGGTTATTTTCTAAGAATACTTTTATTATAGAATCATTCACCTCATCAACATCTCCTGCAAAACCATAATCAATATCTTTAACAATGCGTTTATAAGCTTTGATACTATTTGCATCAGCTCCAGACAAACCAATGGCATTACAATTATATTGCTGTAACTGAACTACAATTTTTTTATTCAACAAACCTGCATAGACCATAGTAACAACATCTAAATTTGCTTTGTCTGTTAGTCTCCTACCATTTACCACTTTAGGTATAAGTCCAAGCTGATCTGCCAGTTCAGATGCTTTTTTTCCGCCTCCGTGGACTAAAA
>CAZHYX010000313.1:2193-3645 GCA_964536675.1 uncultured Flavobacteriaceae bacterium | reverse complement strand
AATTGGCGATTTATTCAAGAAATAATTTTATGGCACAAGTATTCAAAACAACAGATTACGATATTGGTAGATTAATGAATGATATTGAAATTGGCGATTTAGCTTTGCCGGATATCCAACGTCCGTTTGTTTGGTATAAAAAAATTTCCAAGGTTCGCGATCTATTTGATTCAATATATAAAGGGTATCCAATCGGATATTTGCTTTTTTGGGAAAACGCGAATCGAAGTGACTATAAAAATATTGGTTTTGATGAAAAAAAACGTAAGATACCTCGCTTCTTAATCATTGACGGACAACAACGACTTACCGCTCTGTATGCGGTTATCAAAGACCAAGAAATATTTACGCCGGACTTTGAGAAGAAAAAAATGAAAATTGCTTTCAAACCAATAAATGGCTCTTTTGAGGTCGGAGATGCCGCTACAGACAGAGACCCTGAGTACATTCCTAACATTTCGGCTCTGTGGTCAAGAGATGGCGACTATATTATAATAAGTAGATTTCTCGCTCAACTTAAAGAAAAACGCAATATTGGACAAGATGAAGAAAAAATAATTTCTGGCAACATTCAACGCTTAATCAACATTGCCAAGTATCCATTAACTGCTCTTGAAGTATCACCGGAAATCAACGAAGAAGTTGTTTCTGATATTTTTGTACGCATTAACAGCCAAGGTGTCCCTCTTACTCAGGCTGATTTTATTCTTACCTTGCTTTCTGTTTTTTGGGAAAACGGTAGAAAGGAAATCGAGCAATTTTGCATTGATTCCAGAAGAGTACCTGATTCAAAGACAAGGTATTCCTCATTTAATCATATTATTAAACCAGATCCGGACGATATGCTTCGCGTACTGGTGGCACTTACTTTTAATCGCGCCAAGATGAAAGACGTATATTCGGTGTTACGTGGCAAAGATTTTGAAACCGACGAATACTCGGAAGAATTACGAACTAAACAATTTGAGAAAATTCAAACCGATCTGCCAAATGTATTAGGGAATACCAACTGGCAAAGCTTCCTTAAAATCCTTATTGGTACTGGGTATAAAAATGCAGAGCTGATTTCTTCAAAAAATGCCGTTTTTTTTAGTTATGTTTTATATCTTATTGGTAGGAAGCGGTTCGATTTAAGCGTCCATGACTTACAAGAGATAACCGCAAAATGGTTCTGGATGTCATCTCTTACTGGTAGATATTCCGCATCGCCAGAAACCATATTTGAAGCTGATCTGAATAAAATTAAAGAATTTAATAATGCAACCTTTATATCGGGATTGGAAAAAATAATTAGTGATAATCTTACTACTGACTTTTGGAATATTACTCTTGTTAATCTTCTCGAAACTTCATCGGCACGTAGTCCATATCAAAATGCGTATTTTGCTACGCTTAATTTTTTGAGCTCACCAGTACTCTTTTCCAAAAAACTAGTCAGCGACCTTTATGACC
>CAZHYX010000313.1:0-2167 GCA_964536675.1 uncultured Flavobacteriaceae bacterium | reverse complement strand
ATTTTCCCAAGAAATTATTTGATACAGCAATATGGTTTTGATGCTAATAAAGATAAATCTAAGATAAATCAAGTGGCAAATCTTACATTTCTAGAATTTGAAAACAATATCGAAATCAGTGACATGGAGCCAAAAGAGTATTTTGATATGGTTAAAGATAGATTTTCTTTAGAAGAACTAGATAAAATGATGCAGTATCATGCTTTGCCTAAGAACTTTTATGAAATGGGCTATGACGAGTTTTTAACAAAAAGAAGAAAACTCATGGCAGAGGTTATTAAGAAAGGATTTTATAAAATATAAATATGGCTAAAAACAATGATAACAATCAGCCGATTGATAAAACAGAGCTTGTCTGGCCCGGAAAACGGAAAGAAGTTGAACGGGTGGAGTTGCCATTTCAGACAATTGAAACAATCAATCTGCCTCGTGGTGTCCGGCAGGAGGACTTGTTTAGCGGCAAAGATGACAGCTGGAAAAATCGGCTCATTTGGGGCGACAATCTTTTGATAATGGGCTCGCTTCTCAAAGAGTTTGCCGGAAAAATCAATCTCGTCTACATTGACCCGCCCTTTGCTACTGGCGATGACTTTTCGTTTACCGTCAACATCGGCGACCAAGCCGAAGTCACCAAAGAGCCGTCCGCGCTGGAAGTAAAAGCGTACCGCGACACCTGGGGCAAGGGTATGCAGTCATACCTTCAAATGATGTACGACCGGCTTGTTTTAATGAAAGAGCTTTTGGCTGATGACGGCTCAATTTATGTACATTTAGATTGGCACGCTAACGCCCATATAAGGATTATGTTAGATGAGATTTTTGGCGAGAATAATTTTCAAAATGAGATAATTTGGGATTATGGAGCAAGGGCAACTGTTAGGAAGTCGGGCTTTCCCAGGAAGCACGATACCATTCTATTTTATACCAAAAGTGGTAAATACATTTTCAATCCTTTATATAAAGCCTATAAAGATCCCCAAATGAAAAGGTATAACAAAATTTATTCTACGGGGAGGCATTATGCCTTAATAAAAAGAAGAAGGACAGATGACGCTATATATTACGGTAAATGTTATCCAAAGGAAGGAGCTCCAGAAACAGATGTATGGGACATCCCCTTAATGGCTTCTACCTCAAAAGAGCGTGTGGGTTATCCTACCCAGAAACCAGAGGCACTTTTGAAAAGAATCATAGAAGCGTCCTCAAATAAGGGTGATGTAGTTGTCGATTTCTTTTGCGGTTGTGGAACAACGATAGCCGTAGCTCAACAGTTGGGGAGAAGGTGGATAGGAATAGATATATCACCGACAGCAATTAAAATAATACAAAAGAGATTAAAGCAATTTTTAGGAGTGATAGAGGGCGTTAATTACGAGGTTATTGGTATGCCGACTACCGTAGAGGAAGTGAGAAAATTAGAACCTTTTGAGTTTCAAAATTGGGTAGTAATAGATAAAATGAGAGCTAATTCAAGCAGAAAGAAGGTGGGGGATATGGGGTTAGATGGTTATTATCCCAGAAGCATTCTAACTGAAGAAGCAGGGATACAAGTAAAACAATCTGATAGAGTAGGAAGAAATGTTGTAGATAACTTTGAGACCGCACTTAAAAGAGCGGGTTATAAAAAAGGCTTTATTGTAGCTTTTAGTTTCAGTAAAGGTTCTTATGAGGAAGTGGCACGGATTAAAAACAAAGAAGGATTAGAAATAAAGTTAATTACAGTTAAGGCCTTATTAGAGAAGAAAAAGCCGATAGTTTAGTCGGCTTTTTAATTATTTTATATTATATTTAATTATTTAAATTTAATATATTATAATTGAATAATTGAAGAAAGGTAAGATAATATAATATAATATAATATAATATAATTTAAAGTAATATAATTAAAGATATAATAATTTAAAAAAAGATGATAATATTTAATTGTTCAAAAATAAATTTGACTTTTATTTTTATCTTGATAAAAACTTGATAAACTTGATAAATTTGATAAAAATTTAATAAAATTTAATAAATTTTAATAAAGGTCGACGCAATAAATTTTAAATTTAATTTTTAATTATTTTAATATGGAAAAAGAAAAAAATAAAAAAATTATTGTTATAAGCATTGTTATTATTGCTGTTGTTATTGCTGTTGTTATTACTGTTATTGCTACTATTTTTGT
>CAZHYX010000312.1:0-3700 GCA_964536675.1 uncultured Flavobacteriaceae bacterium | reverse complement strand
CTGAGTTTGATTTTTCTGATGTAAAAGGTCAGGAATCTATCAAAAGATGTATGGAAATCGCAGCAGCAGGCGGACATAATATTATTTTAATCGGCCCTCCAGGTTCAGGTAAAACTATGTTAGCAAAACGTTTACCGAGTATTTTACCACCCATGACCTTACAAGAAGCCTTAGAAACTACCAAAATTCACTCAGTTGTTGGTAGAATAAAAGAAAATTCTGGGTTGATGGGGCAACGCCCTTTCCGTTCGCCACATCATACTATTAGTGACGTTGCTTTGGTAGGTGGAGGCGCATATCCGCAACCCGGCGAAATATCATTATCACACAATGGGGTATTATTTTTAGATGAATTACCAGAATTTAAAAGAACAGTGTTAGAGGTTATGCGTCAGCCTTTAGAAGATAGAGAAGTAACTATTTCAAGAGCAAAATTTACAGTAACATATCCTAGTAGTTTTATGTTGGTGGCAAGTATGAACCCGAGTCCAAGTGGTTATTTTAACGATACTGAAGGTCATGTTACATCATCTCCGGCAGAAATGCAACGGTATTTAAGTAAAGTTTCTGGTCCGTTATTAGATAGGATAGATATTCATATTGAAGTTCAGCCTGTACCGTTTGATAAGCTTTCTGATGAAAGAAAAGGAGAGCTAAGTAAGGTGATTAGAGAACGTGTTACCAAAGCAAGAGATCTGCAGACCAAACGGTTTTCTGATAGCAATACTGTTCACTATAATGCGCAAATGACGGTAAAGCAAATCAGAAAGTTTTGTAGTTTAAATGATGAATCTAAAGACTTATTAAAAACAGCTATGGAAAGACTGAATTTATCAGCTAGAGCCTATGATAGAATATTAAAAGTATCAAGAACAATTGCAGATTTAGACGGTTCTAATGATGTTAAATCTGACCATATTTCTGAAGCTATTCAGTATAGAAGTTTAGATAGAGAAGGTTGGTTGAGGTGAGTTCTAATTTTTTTTATATATTTGAAACAGCAACCCTATATACTCCCCAATATGAAAAGCTTAATTATTGTAATAATTTTGTGCTTTATTATTAATATAAATGCACAATCTAAGATGGATTCTCTCTTATTAACTAATACTGAATGGGTCAATAAAGATTTAGATTATCTACGATTCTTTAAAGACTCAGTAGTCTATAATTTAAGTGAAACGAAGCGTCAACTATTATTTGATATTGAAAATAGAAAATTATCTTTTAAAGTGAGCTATAGAGTTGGAAGTTCAGGATTGAGAACTGAAGAGTTCAAGTTTAAAATTAAAGAACTTAAAAAGGATAAATTAGTAATTGAACCCATTTTAGAAAAAAGAAAAAATGGATACAATAAACTGAATTACAGTATTTTATCTAAAGAAAAACAATATATTTTTTATAACAGAGGGCATTTGATGTCAGGAGTAAATTTTAAAAAAATAACTTTTCACACTTCTACCTGTTTCGGTACTTGCCCCTCTATGTCTATCCAAATTAATATAGATGGCACCGTTTATTATCAGGGTAGAATGTTTACAAAAGACTATAAAGGTAATTTTGAAGGGAATATTTCTAAAAATGACATCTATCAATTAAAAAAGATATTAAACAGAAGTCAATTAGCTGAAATAAACAAAAATTGGGTACAGAGATCGAAACACAATGATACTCCTAGATATAATTATATCATTGAACTATTTGATGGTGAAACTATTGAAATTAACACCAATGATCAACACCCAGTATTAGATAAATTATCAAAGTACTTTATGAATATTCCTAAAATTGCAAATTTAACTAGAGTTAAAAAGAAGCATAAGTTTGATAAATCTCGTATTGATCACTATAGAGTTTCTCAAAATTAAATTTCTCAAAACCATTATAAATAATCAGTAGTGTTCGATTAAATTTTTTTAATCTCTATTTATGTTATTAAAACAACCATTATCGAGGGTTTTACTTTAGAGGGGTTGCTTTTCAAGAGTATATATTTTAAATAAATTTTATAATATTTTTTTATTTTTAATGATGTATATTTATCTGAATATCAATTTTTTAAAAACAAGTCTTTGTTCTTTTTTCTAACAGCGAAGCGGTCTTATATCTTTTGTCGGACAACAATATAAATAATGATTAAATGGTTTAAAAATATTGGTCCTGGGCCATTAGTAGCTGCTGCTTTTATTGGTCCGGGTACAGTGACCTTATGTACGCTTGCTGGGGTTAATTTTGGTTATGCTTTACTTTGGGCAATGGTCTTGTCAGTAATTGCAACTATTGTATTACAAGAAATGTCTGCAAGATTAGGTATTGTTTCTCAAAGAGGTTTGTCTGAAATAATAAGAACAGAAATTAATAATCCTTTTTTGCGAGGAGGAGCAATTTTATTGATACTTTCGGCTATTGTAATAGGAAATGCTGCTTATCAAGCAGGAAATATTAGTGGAGGTGTATTAGGCTTAGAAACTATTGTAGGAAATCCATTGATAGAAATAGGAGGCTTCTCAATCAATTTTTTAAGCATTAGTATAGGGATTATTGCTTTTATTTTGCTCTATATAGGAAACTATAAAGTGCTCGAAAAAACTTTAGTCTCTCTCGTTATCTTAATGAGTATCGCCTTTTTAATTACTGCGATAATTACCAAACCCAATTTATCAGAAATTATAAAAGGTATTTTTATTCCTAAATTTCCTGAAAATAGTATATTAACCATTATCGGATTGATTGGAACAACTGTAGTGCCCTATAATCTCTTTTTACATGCATCGTTGGCAAAAGAAAAATGGCAGAGTACAAATGACTTGAAATTCGCTAGAAAAGATACGATATTAGCAGTTGTTTTAGGAGGAATAGTATCTATGTGTATTATTATTTCAGCAGCAGCAATTCAAACACAAGAAATCAACAATGCTGCCGATCTAGCCAAAGGCTTAGAGCCATTATTTGGCAGTTTCGCTAAATACTTTTTAGCTATTGGTTTATTCGCTGCAGGTATAACAAGTGCTATTACAGCTCCGTTAGCTGCCGCTTATGTAGCAAGTGGTTGTTTAGGATGGAAATCAAATTTAAAGTCTAAGAAATTTAGAGCAGTGTGGATTTTTATATTGTTACTCGGAGTTTTATTTTCGTCTTTAGGAATAAAACCTATTGAAATTATCAAGTTTGCTCAAGTAACAAATGGAATATTATTACCAATTATAGCCGGGTTTTTATTGTGGATTATGAACAAACAATCATTATTAGGTAATTTCAAGAATACCAAGTTCCAAAATATTATTGGGTTTGTCATCTTAGCCATTACAATTTTCTTAGGATTAAAAAGTATATTTAAAGTGTTAAGTATATGACAAAAATTAACAATACATCCTAAAATGTCAGGTTGAGCGCAGTCGAAACCGTATTTATTGTAACTTTTTTGCAAAGAAGAATTTCGACTGCGCTCAATCTGACATAATTGTAAAAGACTAATATTCAGTTAAATATTAAAATTTCAGTTGATTAAATAATGCAGACCATAGATATAAACTGTGACGTAGGTGAAGGTTTAGGTAACGAAATAGACCTAATGCCTTATATATCTTCATGTAGTATAGCTTGTGGCGCACATGCAGGTGATGAAAAGACTATTGTTGAGACTATCAAATTAGCCTTGTTATACAATGTTAAGATAGGAGCACACCCTTCTTTTCCTGAT
>CAZHYX010000311.1:0-3705 GCA_964536675.1 uncultured Flavobacteriaceae bacterium | reverse complement strand
ATTTAATGAAGAGTTTAATACATGTGCAATACCTTCATCTGTTGAAATGCCACGAATAGCATCAACCTGATTCTTCATTAAAGCAATTAAAGGAGAAACAACAATAGCTGTGCCTTCTTGAATTAAAGCAGGAAGTTGATAACATAATGATTTACCTCCACCGGTAGGCATAATAACAAAAGTATTATGTCTATCAATAATACTTTTTATTACTTGTTCTTGTAATCCTTTAAATTGGCTAAAGCCAAAATATTTTTTTAAGGCGGCGTGTAAGTTCAAATTTGTCACTCTAATTTTAATTTATCTATCAACTAATTATAATTCTTTCTTTTACTTATTAATTTAACCTTTAGTACTCTAAATCTATCTTTTTGAGTACCAAAACTAAGGTTATGTTTCAGAAATACTGATTTCAGTATATCACAAACGCCTAAATTATTGGTTCTAAACAAAAAGTCAAGATGAGTTCAATATTTTTAGATACATTTGCAACTAAAGATACAACTTTATTTTATTTTAGAAAATTTTATCCTTTTGAATACAAAAAAAAATATAATAGATATTGCTAAACAAACTATTTCTATTGAAAGTAAAGCGATAGCGAATTTAATAAATTTTTTAGATAAAAATTTTGAAAATGCTGTTAATTTTATTTTAAATTCTAAAGGGCGAGTTATCGTTACCGGAATTGGAAAAAGCGCCAATATCGCTTCAAAAATTGTAGCTACATTAAATTCAACAGGTACACCATCAATTTTTATGCATGCCGCTGACGCTATTCATGGTGATTTGGGTATTATTCAAAAAGATGATGTTGTTATTTGTATCTCAAAAAGTGGTAATACTCCAGAAATTAAAGTATTAATTCCACTCATTAAAAATTCAAACAATAAAATTATAGCAATTACAGGTAATATTGATTCTTTTTTAGCTCAACAAGCCGACTTTGTTTTAAATACAACTGTTGAGCAAGAAGCTTGCCCTAATAACTTAGCGCCAACTACTAGTACTACCGCTCAATTGGTTATGGGTGATGCTTTAGCCATTTGTTTATTAAAAATGAAAGATTTTACCAGTAAAGATTTTGCAAAATATCATCCTGGTGGTACTTTGGGCAAAAGGTTGTACTTACGTGTTAGTGATTTAGTACAAAATAATGCTATTCCTAAAGTAACTGAAGACGAAACTATTAGCAATGTAATTATAGAAATTTCTGAAAAACGCTTAGGAGTTACTGCTGTTGTTGATAATAATATTCTCATCGGTATTATTACTGATGGCGATATTAGAAGAATGCTTAAAGACAATCTTAATATTAGTGAGCTAACTGCTAAAGACATCATGAGTAAAAACCCTAAAACCATTTATAATAATGCAATGGCTATTGAGGCACTTGATATTATGGAAAATAACAATATTGCACAGTTATTAGTAACTGAAAATGGATCTTATAAAGGAGTGGTACATTTACATGATTTATTAAAAGAAGGAATCATTTAATATGACCAAAGATCAAAATGAAATGTCTTTTTTAGGACATCTTGAAATTTTAAGATGGACACTTATTCGTTCAGCATTAGCGGTACTAACATTTGGAATGGTCGCTTTTGCAATGAAAGATTTTATTTTTAATAAAATAATTCTGGCACCAAAAGATGCTTCATTTATTACTTATCGTTTTTTATGCTCTGTCTCTCAACAGTTTGGCACACAAGGATTATGTATTGATAGTATTCCGTTTATAGTACAAAGTAGAACTATGGCGGGGCAATTTTCTGCTCATATATGGACATCAATTACCGCAGGGTTTATTTTAGCATTTCCATTTATTCTATGGGAAATATGGAAGTTTATTAAACCAGGTTTATACACTAAAGAAAGAAAAAGTGCGAAGAGTTTTATAATTATTTCTTCGTTTTTATTCTTTATAGGGATTTTATTTGGTTATTATGTAATAACTCCTCTTTCTATTAACTTTTTAGGAGCTTATAGAGTGGCAGATGAAGTACACAGCAATATAGATCTAAGTTCGTATATCGGCTTATTAAGAGCATCTACTTTATCAGCAGGGTTAATTTTTGAAATGCCTATAATTATTTATTTTTTGACAAAAATGGGCTTAGTAACACCTGAGTTTTTAAAAAAATATAGAAAATACGCACTAGTATTAGTACTTATACTATCTGCACTTATTACACCACCTGACGTTATTAGTCAAATTATAGTGGCTATACCAATGATGATTTTATATCAAGTAAGTATTAGTATTTCAAGAATTATTATCCGCAAACAAAAGAAAGAACAAGTAAAAGTTAAAAAAGTTTAACTAATTTTACAGCTATGGATTCACGAGTAGATGAATATATTTTCAAACATAGTAACTTTACAAAACACATTAATGAAATTAGAAAAGCTCTGCTTTCAACTGAATTTGAAGAAACTATAAAATGGGGAATGCCAACATATACTATTAAAGGTAAAAATATAGTTGGTATTGGTACTTTTAAATCACATTGTGGAGTTTGGTTCTTTAAAGGAGGGTTATTAAAAGATACTCACAAAGTATTAAGAAATGCTCAGGAAGGTAAAACTCAGGCTATGAGGCAATGGCGATTTACAAATGATTCTAAAGTTGATAAAAAATTACTTCTTACCTATATTAACGAAGCCATAATCAATGAAAAGAAAGGTTTAAAAATCAAATCGACAAAAACAAAAAACTATTGATTATTCCAACAGAACTACTCTCAATAATCAGTAAAAATGAGATGTTAAATAAATCATTCAAAGCATTGACCATATCTAAAAAAAGAGAATTTTCTGAGTATATAGCTGAAGCGAAAAGAGAAACAACTAAAGCTAAACGTTTAGAAAAAATTATTCCAATGATTATAGATAATACAGGGCTACATGATAAATATAAAAACTGTTAACAAATTATGATTTTAAGAGCTGAAAATATTGAAAAAAAATATGGTAGTCGAAAAGTTGTTAAAGGTATTTCTTTACAAGTAGCTCAAGGCGAAATTATAGGTTTATTAGGGCCTAACGGTGCCGGGAAAACTACTTCATTTTATATGATTGTTGGTATGATTGAGCCTAATAATGGTAGAATTTTTCTAGATAATGAAGATATAACTAATGATTCAATGTATAAACGTGCTCAAAAAGGTGTTGGTTATCTCGCTCAAGAGGCATCTGTCTTTAGAAAACTATCTGTAGAAGATAATATTTTATCTGTATTGCAATTTACTAATTTATCAAAAAAAAGGCAAAAAGAAAGATTAGAATCATTAATTGAAGAATTCGGTTTAGGACATGTTCGTAAAAACAGAGGTGATTTACTTTCTGGTGGTGAACGTAGACGTACAGAAATAGCCAGAGCTTTAGCTTCTGACCCTAAATTTATTTTATTAGATGAGCCTTTTGCAGGTGTTGACCCTATTGCTGTTGAAGATATTCAAAGTATTGTTGCGCATTTAAAAGATAAAAACATTGGTATCTTAATTACCGACCATAATGTGCAGGAAACATTGGCAATTACTGATAAAACTTATCTAATGTTTGAAGGTGGTATTCTAAAAGAAGGTACGCCTCAAGAGCTAGCTGAAGATGAAATGGTAAGGAAAGTTTATTTGGGTGAAAGCTTTGAGCTTAAAAAAGCCAAATCTTTTAAATAAATTTTGACACAATTTAAATAAAAAA
>CAZHYX010000310.1:1182-3780 GCA_964536675.1 uncultured Flavobacteriaceae bacterium | reverse complement strand
GTTTTTGTAAAGTCAAGAAAAATTAACTGAAACTTTGTTTTTCCGAAACATTAAATTTTATGCCTTGATTGCTCTTATCCCTGACCTTTGGAACTCGGACTTCAACATCACCAATGTCTATTTGTACTGTTCGTTTAGGCAGATAGCCATTGCAACCTTTCTTTTTATCAAACACCAGATTCAATCATAACTCGGAAAGCTATTTGATGTCCCAATATCCAGACCTAACAACATAAAAAAGAATTTAAAATTAAAATATGCTAATTAGAATGTTCCAAAAGACTTCACTACTTGCTCTTTATGTTCTAATTTTTTTGAAGCAATTGATTTTTTTAGAGCCTCTTGTTTGTACTCCGCATTGCTTTTTAAAAGCATCAATAGCTGATCATTTGGAAATGCTTTCAATCCTTCACTAATTATTATTAAAGTTTGATCAGTGTTTCTCGCTGTTAAAGTTGCTTTTGCCACTTCGTGATATTGAGCCTTAAGATCATTTAACCCATTTAAAGCACCCATATTGTTAGGATAAATTTGAAGAACCGTATAGTAAGATTCAAAAGCGTTATCACCATCAGGTTTTGTTAATTTCTGTACTTTTCGCTGTTTTTCTGCTATTGCTAATATCTTGTTGATAATATTAGTTTTTGTTTCATTCGCAGTAAAAATAGCTATTTTATAAGAAGGATCGTCACTAACTCCTTCTGATGAAAGAGCTAGAAGGTCTTCATTAGTCTTAAGTGCAGTAGAATAATTTTTTTCAAAAAGTGCTTTCTGGGTTTGTGCGTTTAATTGAGATAAAACTTTTTGTATTCCATCTTTTGCTAAAACATTTTTTTTATCAAGGGCAACAATCTCTTGATAGCTTTTGTAGGCATTATTATTAATAGGTTTGGTGAGATCTGATCTTTTAATTTGTTGCTCAGCTTGTTTGAATAAAGCACTTATTAAAGTCAGTTTTTCTGCTTGTTTTTTAGTAGCACTTATGTTTTCAGCAAGCTTAGTTAGCTCTTTATGTTTTGGCGAAGTTTTTAGACCTAAGGAAATTGTTTGTTGACTTTGAGCCAACATGCCTTTTGATAGCTGCTTTTTTGCCCGTGCTAAATAAAAATTTGCAATGAGCTCAATTCCTTTTATTGCACGCTTTTCATTTGGGGAATCTTTTAATATGTTGGTATAAGTTTTATATGCATTGTCATTTTTCGGATAACTAAATTTTAAATTAGCTATTTGTCGTTCTGCGAGAGCAAGTTGAGTCTCAATAGTTGATGAGGTGTTTTTGATTTCCTTAGTGAATACTTCTTTTTTTGCTAACTTTTTCGGTTCTTGTACTTGATGATCAGTTTTTGCTAATTTCTTTTCTTGAACCTTTAGCTTGTTAGCTTTTTCAATTTTTGGTTTATCTTTAACTGAAATACTTTCAAAGTTATCGGATAGCACAATTTCTTGCTTAGTTGGTATTTCTTTTGAAAATGAAATTAAATGGTTCGGTAAAAAAAATGCTAAAGCAATTCCAGTAAACACAAATCCTGTTACGAATACAGAGGGTGCAAGTGAAATAATATTTTTTTTCTCTGAAATGTCAATTTGATCATTAACTACTTCAAAAACTAATTCGGAACTGATTTTATGTTTATTTAATAAACTACTCTGCATTAGCGACTTATCGCAGATCCAATTTATGATGGAGGGAATTCCTTCACTGTATTCATAAATAATTGAACAAGCTTGCTCATCAAATATCTTTTTGTTCTGCTCTCGACCGCCAGCCAAGTTAATTTTATAATTAATATAATCCTGTGTTTCTTCAGCTGTTAATGACTCAAGCAAATAATGTGAACTAGTATTTTGTAATAATTTATATAAGCTTGGTACATTCTGCAAACATTCTAAATTAGGCTGGCCGACTAAAATTATTTGCAAGATTTGGTTATCTTCAACGTTTAACCCTAAAAGCAACTCTATCCCTTTGAATACATCAAGTGATATTTTATTAGCATTATCAATAATTAATAAAGTTGATTCCCCATCTTGTTCCTTAAACTTAGTACTTAAAAAAAAGCTTAGCTGTAGCAACATATCATAGCTACTACTATCATTACTATTTTTTAAACCAAAACTTATCAATACTTGTTTAAAAAAATCTTGAGTTGACTTAAGGTTGACTGTGATTAACTTCGCAGTAAGAACCTTTGGAAAAAAGTTGAATAGATAGTTGATAAAAGTGGTTTTACCTATCCCATCTTCTCCCAGAACTAGTTTTAGCGTTACTTTTTGATTAAGGCTGCTTACTAAAAGGGGTAAAACCTTGGTGTAATTTTGGCTTAAAAAGATAGTATTTTCTTTAGCATCTCCAACCAAAGAAAATGGCATTTCTTGAAAGGCATAAAATTTTTTATACATAATTCACATATTGCATGTTACATTTTCCTTTTAGGCAAGTGGAAAAACACCCTGTATGTTTTTCCTGACCCTAATCAAGTATTAGGACAGTCACTCAAGGTTTAAGTTCAAGCATCCAAATTATAAGTTTGAAAAGTTTTCAATAATTAATTCAATGTTCTATTGTATCGAAATTCACGGCGACAATATCGGCCGATT
>CAZHYX010000310.1:0-1157 GCA_964536675.1 uncultured Flavobacteriaceae bacterium | reverse complement strand
TATGAATTAATTGAGGGTTAGCGTCATATATAGCCTACAAGTATTACATAGGGTTTTTGTGAGAGTCCAACTAATTTATATTATAAAATAATTAAAGATAGAGTGTTTAAACGTCTTTATAATAAAATAAAACTACTTTCTACACGAATGAAGCAGCAGAATCAATGATAAATCAAATCTTTGTAATTTATGATTCTATTCACACTAGTTATTTTTTTGAGTAAGCTAATGCTTTTGACTTAAGAATTCAACCTCGTTTCAAGTCTGGAGTACAGTTTTATAAATTTGAACTGAAGGGTTTTCAATTTCCAGCACGAGATACTCACGGTTTGTATCAAAACAAACAAAGCAAGATAAAAGATAGTAATTGATTACCTTAATTAATGAATCAGAAAATAGTAAAATTGGGAGAAAAAGCCCCCTTATTAAAAATTTCTGACTGGGTACAAGGAAATCCAACCAATTTAGATCAATTAGTGGGTAGAGTTGTTTTAATTGAAGTATTTCAAGTTAACTGCCCAGGCTGTTTTTTGTACAGCCTCCCGCTGGCAATAGAAATTTATCAGAAATATTTTGACAAAGGACTCACCGTATTAGGGTTAGCAACTTCGTTTGAAGACTTTGAAAAAAATACCTTAGAAAATCTAAAATTATTAGCAAAGCAGAATAAAGTGATCGGTGAAACTTTACGAGTATTAACACAAAATAATCAATTAATTGATCAACAATTGTCCTTTCATATTCCTTTTCCTTTAGCGATGGATAAGATCACAATAGATAAAAAAGAAATCACGTCGAATGAAGTTTCTCTATTCATTAAGCAACATTTTTCTGATTTTATTAACCAAAATAAATTTGAAAAAGAACAAATTCAACAGAAAGTTTTAAACTATTTACAATCTCGTTTATCTGCTGCTGAAACATTCAAGCTATACAATTTACAAGGTACACCTTCTCATATAGTAATTGATAAAAAAGGTCAATTACACGCTTGTGAATTTGGTCATTTTTCTGACTTGGAATGGGTTATCTTTACATTATTAGAGGAATAATTTTTGTAACTACTCAGCGTTTTGAAAATCAGGCGGCTTTCCCTCAAAAATGAGCATCATGGCCTGACTAGCACTGATGCCTTTAGAGCTTTATAGTGGTACCTG
>CAZHYX010000309.1:0-3793 GCA_964536675.1 uncultured Flavobacteriaceae bacterium | reverse complement strand
CTGAGTTCGACCTAATATTTGTTTACAGTTTGAATAAAAATTCATCAAATCCTTTGGAAATCCAAAGAAAAGGCAATCTTTTTGGGTAAAATTATTAAAATATCTAGATATTCCTCATAATTTTACACTTCAAATCTCACCTCTTCTTAGGATTCTGTAAATTAAATCTTAGGTCGAACTCAGGTTCTTAGTTTATAATTTCAAAGGCGTTTTAGTTTCAATAGCCTTCAATACTTTTCTACCTCTGTTTTTATAACCAGTACTTCCGTTAGGAATTTCTTTTTCGATAATCAATGCCAACTCAGGATGAATCCAATCATATTTTGTACCTAATAAATACAATGTTTGCATAGTATAAGCCTGTATTGCTATTGGCTTATCAGTTATCATCCAATCAAAACCTGCTTCTATAATTTTCTCTAGATGAGCATCAGTTATTAAATTTCTATAATAGAGATTATTTCTTAAAAAATAACTGATCATTAATAATTCACATATTTTAGAACATGGTCTTATAGTTCCATCAAGTTTAACAATACCTAAAAGGTTACAAAAAATATCTAAAAAAGGAAGTACAATCTCTAAATGTTCTTTACATGTAATTTCGAAAATACGTGCCGAAAAAGTAGAATTTTCATCATCGACAACACTCATATTATCAAGTAAAACAGTAATTAAAGATGGGTTTTTATGGCAAGAGTTTATTAGTAAATCTCGATATTCTAACTTTTTAGAACCTTTCTCAAGTATTTCAATAAATGTATTCTTATTCATGCAAATAATTTTCAATGAGAGTTTTCACTCCTGTTGTTGCTTTATTAGGAATAATGGTTAAATTATTAAAATCATTTGCTTGTACTGATGGCTTAGGGTCAATAAAATAAATAGGAGTATTCGGTTTTATATAATTTACTAAACCAGCAGCAGGATATACTTGCATTGAGGTGCCAATAATTACTAGAATGTCAGTATTAGAAGTTATTTCAATAGCTTTTTCAAGCATGGGTACATCTTCGCCAAACCAAACAATATGAGGCCGTAATTGTGAGCCTTTCTCACATTTATCTCCAAGATTAATATCTTCCGTACGATTATATATTAAACTAGGATTGAAAGTACTTCTCACTTTTAATAATTCACCATGTAAATGGAGTATGTTAGTACTTCCTGCACGTTCATGTAAATCATCTACATTTTGAGTAATAATAGTAATATCAAATATATTCTCTAAATCTGCTAAGGCAATATGTGCACTATTTGGTTCAACATCTAATAATTGTCTGCGACGTTGGTTATAAAAATCTAAAACCAATCCAGGATTGTTGGCAAATCCCTGAGGAGAAGCTACTTCCATAACATCATGCCCTTCCCATAAACCGTCAGCATCTCTAAACGTTTTAATGCCACTTTCGGCACTTATACCTGCTCCGGTAAGTATTACTATTTTCTGCATTCGTTTATTTTGTACTAAGATAATACTTTCGTTCTTTTCTCACAAAGAAGTAAAATTAGGTTTGAGCAATAAATCGAAAGAATTCCTCAATGACTCTACCTTTGAGTAGTTTATTATATAAGTCTAACTTAAATTTTAAAACTTTGCACCTTAGCGTCTTTGAGAGAAAATTTTGCGAGACAAAAAAACTTTACGTTCTTTGCGTAAAATCAACAATAAAATTAAGTGAAAGATACGCAGCTTTTAAACTATTTACTATCCTTAATAACAGATAATAGGGAAGCTAAATTCGAAAAAATATTAGCCCAAAGAACCAGACATTTGACAGTTGTATTAGAAGATATATATCAAAAACATAACACAAGTGCAGTAGTTAGAAATTGTGATATTTTCGGAATTCAAGACCTTCATATTATTGAGAATAAATATAATAGTTATGTGTCAAATCAAGTAGCTAAAGGTGCACAAAAATGGATTGACTTTCACGAATATAATCAACATGAATATAATACAGAAAGATGTATAAACAATTTGCGTAATAATGGATATCAAATAATAGCCACCACGCCGCATAATGATTCATGTATTCTGCAAGATTTTGATATTACCAAAAAATCAGCATTGGTGTTCGGAGTTGAAAAAGATGGAGTTTCAGATTATATAATGAAGGAAGCAGATGGTTATTTAAAAATACCAATGGTAGGTTTTACTGAGAGTTTTAATATTTCAGTAGCAGTGGCTATTATTTTACAAGATCTAACCACGCGATTAAGAAAATCGGATGTAAAATGGCAATTATCAGAGCAGGAAAAAGACGAAAAACGATTAGATTGGTGTAAAAAAACAATTTTAAATGTAGATGAAATTATTGAGAGGTATCTTAATATCTAATAAGAGTTTTTAGTTCTTCTTCTTCTTCATACATTATTAATCAAAAGAGTATTATTATGATAGTATATTCAAACTTTACCTCTCCTTTGGAGGGTTGTTTTCTAAAAACGAATCGTTTTTTGCTAAAACTTTACAACATATTATTATTTCTTATCAAAATAAATCTGCTGAATAATAACAATAGTGTCACAATTTTGGACATAGATTGAAGCTTCTTTTTCTTGTAGATAACCATCTATCCAATAATACCTACAAGGTTCTATTCTTGTTTTACTTTTTGAAAAATCAACATCTCCTTTTAATAAAATGTCAATGATTGATGCTGTATCAATTTCTTTATCTGATAGTAGTTGTAATGCTTCATCTGTAAAAACACGCGGTTTATTTCTAAGTATATCTAATACTCTTTCATTTGGAAAAAAATTACAAGAGGCATTTTTCCCGTTCAAGAAAAATAATACTAGAGCGATTCCGATGGCAAATCCGAATCCGAAAAGGGTAAAACGACGTTTTAATTCCATTAAATAATCAATAAATTTATATCTCTAAAAGGAAGATTAAACCAATCGGCTACAGATTTATTAGTTAAAATTCCGTGGTAAAAATACATACCTTTTCGTAAACTTTTGTCAAATCTGGCAGCATTTTCAATACCTCCATCTTCGGCAATATTTAATAAATAGGGTGTAAAAATATTACTGATTGATAATGAAGCAGTTCTAGAATATCTTGAAGGAATATTAGGTACACAATAATGTATAACCCCGTGTTTTGTAAATGTTGGCTTTTTATGTGTAGTAACTTCTGACGTTTCAAAACAACCACCGCTATCAATACTCACGTCAACTATTACTGAGCCATCTTTCATTTGTGATACCATTTCTTCACTTATTAAAATTGGAGTTCTGGTTTTACCACGAACTGCACCAATAGCCACATCACAACGCATCATGGCTTTTTGTAATGTTTTTGGTTGAATAGTAGAAGTATAAACAGGATAGTTTAAATTGTGCTGTAAACGACGTAATTTAGTAATAGAGTTGTCAAAAATCTTTACACGAGCACCCAAACCAATTGCCGATCGTGCAGCAAATTCGCCAACTGTACCAGCACCTAAAATTACTACATCTGATGGTGGTACACCACCAATATTACCAAATAATAAACCGTTACCGTCGCTATTATTTTGCATTAACTCAGCGGCAATTAAAATAGAAGAAATACCCGCTATTTCACTTAAAGATTTTACGACTGGATATACACCATGTTCATCAGTAATAAAATCAAAAGCAATGGCAGTAATACGTTTCTTTGCCAGTGTTTCAAAATACTTTTTGTTTTGTGTTTTTAATTGCAAAGCAGAAAATAATTTAAAATTTGAATAAATCAAGCGTATTAATTAAAAAATAGCCGTTTAACCATTAAAAATAATATAAAACCAAAATAATA
>CAZHYX010000308.1:0-3802 GCA_964536675.1 uncultured Flavobacteriaceae bacterium | reverse complement strand
ATCAAAACTCAAAACTCAAGACTCAAGACCTAAGACTCAAGACTCAAGACTCAAGACTTACGATTCTCGATATTGGAACCGGTAGCGGGTGTATTGCTATTTCTTTGGCTAAAAATTTACCAGATGCTACTATTTTTGCCTTAGACATTTCTAAAGAAGCTATAAAAATATCACAAGAGAATGCTATGCTAAATAATGTCAATATTCATTTTATTGAGCAAGATATTCTAAATACCAATGTCATGCTGAGCGCAGTCGAAGCACTTAGAACTAGCTTGACCGAGAGCTATGAAAACGAAGGGTTTTTACCATTAAAATTCGACATCATTGTTAGCAACCCACCCTATGTACGTGAAGTAGAAAAACGCGAAATACAAAATAATGTATTAGAAAACGAACCGCATTTAGCATTATTTGTTGATGATAACAACCCATTATTATTTTATGATAAAATAGCTGATTTTGCTAAACAAAACTTAAACATAAACGGACAAATATATTTTGAGATCAATCAATATCTAGGAAAAGAAACTGTTGAACTACTTAAACAAAAAGGGTTTACAGCTATTGAATTACGAAAAGATATATTTAGGAATGATAGGATGGTTAAAGCACGTATTAGATTATAAATGATTCTAATTAATTTTGTTTGTTTATTAACTTAATTTTATCGTATTTAGCTTACCATAGAATATAGTTCAACCTGTACTGTCTCGAAGTTTCGGAAATTTCAGTATTACAACGAAATGATATTTTATAATAAACTACCCCCAGGCAGAGTCATCAAGGTACCGTGCCTCGCCAGCAGGTGAGTTAAATGGAGTTTGCTATGCAAACATCGTTATTTCCGTCCGCCATAGGCGAGACGGAGAATTAAACCATATCTTCTCGTCCGCCGAATCGGAACGCGAAGGAGGATTAAAAAAAAATGTCATGATTATACGATTCAATAAATATATCATAATTGTATTACTCGTCTTAAGCATTTCCTGTACAATTAGCAAAAAAAAACCTTTCTCTTTTGTTCAATTATGCGATACTCAATTGGGGATGGGTGGTTACGAACATGATTTAAAATCATTCAAACAAGCAGTAAAACAAATTAACGTCCTTAATCCTGATTTCGTTATTATATGTGGTGATCTTGTTGATAACCCTAATGATAGTTCCTTTTCTGATTTTAAAAAAATTAAAGATGGCTTTAAGATGCCTAGTTATTGTGCCTCAGGTAATCATGATGTAGGGAATGTTCCAAATGACTCAACACTTAATTATTATCGGAAAACTATCGGAAAAGATTATTATGAATTTCAAAATAAAGGGTATTCATTTATTGTGACAAACACACAATTATGGAAAGTAAATGTCGAAAAAGAATCCGAAAAACATAATAATTGGTTTAAAAAAACATTAAAAAATCAAAGTATTAAACAAAATCCTGTATTTGTTATTGGACATTATCCTTTATATACTAAATTTCCTGAAGAAGAAGAACACTATTTCAATTTACCTTTAATCAAAAGGAATGAGTTGTTAAAATTATTTCTTCAAAATAATGTTATAGCTTATTTATCTGGTCATACACACAAAACTGTAATTAATAATTATGAAAATATTCAATTAGTTAGTGGAGAAACTACTAGTAAAAATTTTGACAATAACTCTTTAGGGTTTCGACTTTGGAATGTTTCATTAGATACAATCAAACACCATTTCGTTTCTTTACAACCTTCATCATTGCACAATATAAAACAGTAATGGTTTTAGCGGTAAAATTTAAGTATACACTTTTGTGTAATGTTTAGTGATAAATTGATAGACAGTATATTGAAATCAGATTTTTATACTAATCGATAAACGAAATTCTAAAACCCTCTATAAAAAATCAAACCAGTATCTTTGCCTTATGCGAATAGATATTATTACCGTTTTACCTGAACTGATTAAAAGTCCGTTTAAGTTTTCTATCATTAAAAGAGCAATTAAAAAAGGTTTAGTTGAAGTTCACTTTCATGATTTACGCGACTATGCTATTAATAAATATGGCAAAATAGATGACACTCAATTTGGTGGTGGTGCTGGTATGGTACTAATGATTGAACCTATTGATAAATGTATCAATAAATTAAAGTCAGAACGAAATTATGATGAAATTATCTTTATGACGCCAGATGCTGAAGTTCTCAATCAACCAACAGCAAACACCTTATCTTTAAAAGAGAATTTAATTATTTTATGCGGTCATTATAAAGGTATAGATCAACGTGTACGCGAACTATTTATAACTAAAGAAATTTCTATAGGTGATTATGTTTTAAGTGGAGGCGAATTGGGCGCAGCAGTATTATGTGATAGTATTATAAGATTAATACCAGGTGTATTAGGAGATGAAACTTCTGCATTAACTGATTCATTTCAAGATGATTTATTATCACCACCTGTATATACCAGACCTTCAACATACAAAGATCATAAAGTTCCTGATATATTATTGTCGGGTAATTTTCCTAAAATTGAGGAATGGCGCAATCAAAAAGCATTAGAAAGAACCAAAATTATTCGCCCTGATCTGTTGAAATAGACATGTCAAACGCTAATGTTTGAAAGGACATACTGACCGTACCACTTCTAGACGTAGGATGTATGACTTATTTTTCGATCAATTATAACAAATTATCAGTGAATAGTATTTTAACTATTTTTGATAATGAAAATTAATAAATAACGGTCAACACTATTCAGGGAAGTTCATCTTGTCTAAAAATAAAACTCATACCAATATAAAATCTTCAAAAACTTTTTATTACATTTGCAAACTCAAAATTAACCTCTGACGAAAATCGTGTATGTTAGTATTTGAAAAACCATTAAAATATATAAAATGGAAGATTTAGTAAAATTCGTTCAAGACGAATTTGTAACAAAAAAAGAATTTCCTGATTTTTCTGCAGGAGATACCATCACAGTATTTTATGAAATTAAAGAAGGTGAAAAAAAACGTACTCAGTTTTTTAAAGGTGTTGTAATTCAACGTAGAGGCTCAGGATCTACTGAAACTTTTACTATCAAAAAAATGTCTGGCACCGTTGGTGTTGAACGTATATTTCCAGTAAATTTACCAGCCATACAAAAAATTGAACTGAATAGAAAAGGTAAAGTGAGAAGAGCAAGAATTTATTATTTCAGAAATCTTACCGGTAAAAAAGCTAGGATTAAAGAAGTAAGAACATAATTTAACTATCTATTTCCACAATACAAAAACCCTACTTCAAATTAAGAAATAGGGTTTCTGTATTAACAATTGTTTATAAACGCTATTCATATCTTATTAATAACTCTTAATTAATTTTCATTCATCTTCTTAATACACTCTATATATTTGTTATAGAAGTTATAACTGATTAACAGTTTGGTAAATAAGAAGATGAGATTTCGGTCAAATTTGAAAATTAATTAAATCACCAATCAATTGTAATTTCTGAAAGAACGTTCTTTGTGTTTTTAAGAATTATATATCGCCAAGTGTTTAGCATGAATAGTTGGAAATATTAAAATGATTAAAAGCAAATTTAAAATATTTGTATAATATAATCGGAATAATGATTAACATCCGTTATTGTTATTTTGAAAAATTATATAAATATTTTGAAAAATCATTTAATGAAGTGTGTTGTTTTATTAAATAACTAATTGTAATTATTAAGGTAGTTACTTGCTTGCGTTAAATGATTTAGCTAAAAGCCATAATAGAAAGCAATTTTTATTATGGCTCTAGTTTTTTAAAATTAACTTTTTTACACTT
>CAZHYX010000307.1:0-3807 GCA_964536675.1 uncultured Flavobacteriaceae bacterium | reverse complement strand
AGCAAATGCGTATATCTAATACCGGTAATGTTGGAATAGGTACGACAAATCCTAACGAAAAATTAGAAGTAAACGGAAGTATTCGTATAACGGATGGGTCAGAAGGAGCTGGAAAAATACTGGTTAGTGATGCTAACGGTACAGGTACTTGGACAAACCCATCAAGTGTTTCTGACAGTGATTGGATTGTTTCGGGTAATAACCAATATTCGGCTCTAAGTGGTAATGTTGGTATAGGAACATCTTCTCCAAACTATAAATTAGATGTAAGAGAAGAATCAACCGCAGCAGGTATTGTTACACAACAAGCAATTAGTATTACAAGTACCGTTGGAGCAAATGCAACTAGCAATTTCGGTATTTATGCCAATACAACACCAACCACAACGGGCACAGTAACCAATAATTATAGTATTTTTGGCGATATAAATATGCCTGCCGGAGCCACAGCTATAAACACTTATGGAACGTATGGTCGCTCATTAATAGCAGGAACGACTGCTAATTCTTATGGCGTTTTCGGCTCAACAGATATTCTTAGTGGCGGTTCGGTTACATCTACAATTCGAGGTGGACAATTTGCTGCAAGAGTTCGTTCAGGAGGTTCAACTACTGCTGCTTATGGCGTACTATCTTCTGCACAACATGAAGGAAATATAAGCGGTAATAATTTTGGTACATACTCTATTGCACGTCCATTATCAGGAAGTACTGTTGGTACTAATTTTGGTTTTTACAGTAATGCCTCAATTCCTACCGGAGCTACAGTAAGTAATTCAAATTATGGTACATTGAGTAATTCTGATATTTTTGGGAACGTTGGAGGTTCTAATTTCGGTTCTTATACCTTAGCACGTAACAGGGGTGGTTCTATTGCTTCAACAAATTTTGGAGCATATGTTCATACAGGTCATATTGCCGGTACAATAGTGGGTTCAAATTTTGGAGTGTTTTCATTCACTCCCGGTGATGCTGCTTCATCAGTAGGTACGAATTATGCAGGTTATTTTAATGCAGATCATACGGGTAATGTTAACAATAATAATTTTGGTGTATATGCTATTTCGCGTACTAGAAATGGTGGTAGTATTGGCGGTAATAATTATGTAGGATATTTTCATGGTGCTGCAACTAATTCTGGCGGAGGGGGTTATGGTACCATAACTGGACATAACTTTGGTGTCAGAATTATCATGAGTACAAATGGAGTAGCCGGTAACACTTGGGGTGTCTATCAAAGTGGTAATGCTGGAACAGAAAACTACTTTCAAAATACAGTAGGCATTGGTACTACAGGTGGTGCAGGAATTTTAAATGTTAGTGGTGTAGCTACAAAAACTGGTGGTGGTGTTTGGGCAGTACTATCAGATGCTCGTTCTAAAGAGAATGTCAAGAATTATAAGAAAGGATTAGCTGAGTTATTACAATTACGTCCCGTGAGTTTTAACTATAAAAAATCATTCGATTTCGGTACTGAAACTCATGTAGGTTTTATAGCTCAAGAAGTAGAAAAAGTTGTACCATCAATGGTAACCCAAGCTGATATGCATGGAATTAAAGATTTTAGACAGGTTGATGCAAATGAAGTAACTTTTATGTTAATTAATGCTGTTAAAGAACTTAAAACTGAAAATAAAACGTTGAAAACTGAGAATGAATCAATGAAGAAGCGTTTAGAAGTTATAGAAAAAGCGTTGGATAAATTGCAAAAAAAATAACATAATGCATAAAAGAATAAGTCTATATATTACTATCGTTATTTATAGTATACAATCAATGATATCACAGACGGCATTTCATAATTTTGGAGAAATTCAAATACATGATGAAGGGCAAGTAGGGTTTCACACACATCTTATTAATGATGGGGTGTTTGATAATAACTTGGGTTTGGCTGGTTTTTATGGTGATACACAATTAAATGTATCTGGTCTTACCGTTGCAGAGTTCTTTAATGCAGAAATTGATGTACCAAATGGCTTAAATTTAGAAACATCTTTAGGTGTTTATAACAACCTTGATTTTATAAGTGGTAAAGTTATAACGCCCAGAAATAATATAAACATTTCACTAGATTTTTTGCAAGCAACCTATTCAGGTGAAACCGATGATGAATATGTAGATGGTTATGCATCGTTATTTGGAAACATTGATTTTTCATTTCCAATAGGGCATACTGATAGATTAAGACCTCTATCTATATCTCAACCTAATTCAATTACAACATTTAAAAGTGCTTACTTTTTTGAAGACCCAAACACGCCAACAACATTTGCTACTACTTTTAATACAGCAAGTTTCTCACCTACTCTTTCTAAAGTAAGTGATATAGAATTTTGGGACTTAAACGGAGACCAAGAAGTTGAAGTCACACTTACATGGGATAATGATAGTGAGATACAAAATTTAACAGAAGATATTAATTTATTAAGAGTTGTTGGGTGGAACGAATCAACTTTAATATGGGAAAATTTAGGAAAAAACACAATGTCGGGCGACTTAGATAATGGTTCAATTACTTCATTATCTTTTATACCTGATAATTATATTGTATTAACCATTGCTTCAGGTCCAATCTCTCCACTTGTTAATGGTTTTTCACCAAATGGAGATGGTGTAAACGATGTATTTGAACTTACAGGAATAGATCTAACTCAAGAAAATACCATTGAAATTTATGACCGCTGGGGTAGTGTTATTTATATAAAAAACAATTATGATAATTCTTGGGGCGGCATCTCAGAAAACAGAAATACTTTTGATAAGGGTGAACTTGTTCCAGCAGGAACCTACTTTTATTTCCTTAAGGTAAAGGATAAGGTGACAAATAGAGAAAAAGTTTACAAAGGTTGGGTATATATTAATTATTAATTATTAGTCATTCTCGGTGTAGTAGGATTATACCCAAAATCAGCATCCGGTAACTCAATTCCTAACATAGAAATAATATAACCAATACTTGCAAAATGATGAATTGCATGACTGTGTGCTTGAATCAAAGCAGAAGCAAGCGTATAATTTGTAGTAACCGTACCTAAACCTAAATCATCAGAAACTTCTATCATTTGGTTTAAATCTATTCTTTTTAAAGCATACAGTTGTTGTATAGTATCTTGAAAATAAGCCAATCCGAAAGCAGTTTTTTGCTCAGCCAATTCATTGCGTTTCCTTGCTGCCAAATCAACTTTTTTTGACTCTAAACCACAAAAAATACAATCAAAAACATCTAAAATATGCCGCATATGACCTCCAATACTTGAATGGTATGGCTCAATAGAAGTATCGCTATACTGAATATCTGTAATAGAGTTTAATAATCTAACTCCTCTCTTAAGATTATACTCAATAGCTTCAATCATATTTATGACATTAAAATTTTACGCTTAGTCGCAAATATAATAATTAATTTACATTAAAATATAAATAGATTTTGTTAACTATTAACATATCTATTTTATAAACTATGCTACGACCCAATTACCTGTATTGTAGTTACAATAGCTAATATAATAAAAAGAACACTTAAAATATAATTGATGTTCTTGGCAATAAATTGTGCCTTTTTTGCAATAATTTCAGCAAATGTTGCATAAATTGAAAACAATGAAAAAGCACCCAAAACAGCACCGACTACATAAATAATTGAATACGGTTGTTCAATAGTCATCCAGCCTTTACTCTCTGCCAATGTTGCCATTGCTAAATAAAATGGTATTGCCAACATGTTTAAAGATGACATTCCTAAGCCGACAATAAAGTTGTTTCCTTTTTTCTGTTTTCCTTCAGCTTTAAATTTTTTACGCGCCT
>CAZHYX010000306.1:0-3851 GCA_964536675.1 uncultured Flavobacteriaceae bacterium | reverse complement strand
TATGAGGTTTTCTGTATTCATTTTTTTTTCTTATTTAGTGCTGAGTGAAAATTATTTTACAAACAAAACAGGCGATGGTTAAAAAACAAATTAGGCTTTTCTATACAATTTCTTCTTCATAGCGTATTGCACTATTAACTATTTGATCAATAGATATAAGCTTCATAGTTTCATCAATACTTTTTGTTAATAAATACAAAATTCTTATTCTGTCAAAAAACAATCCGTTAAATATATCATATTCTTCTGAAAAACCTCTATCAGTATCTCTACAATCATAAGGCATAAAAAACATATGATTTATTTGAGCTTTGAGGTGGAAAATATTGGTTATTTTGTTCGTTTCATCTTGCTTACTAATCCAATTTTTACCAGTAGCACATTGAGCTAAGAATATTTGTATATTGTTGTAATTAGTATCATTTAAAAAAGGTATCCAGCTTACTAAATCAAGACCACCATCCCCTGTATTATTGGAATTAAACTTAGAATTATTTGAAATACTAGATTTTAAATCTTGCGCTAATTTTGTGAATTTATTTTGAAGTGTTCCTATATATCTATCTGATTGCTTTCCAAAAATATAACTTTCAGCAGTTTTTGGTAAGTAATTTTTTAGCGCTATTAAAGATAATTTTTCAAAATCGCTAGTGAGTGTTGCAGTTTTTTTTATATATTCTTGACTAGAACTTAAAAGCAATAAAATATATGCTTTATGGTATTTGGTTAAATTGCTTTTTAATTGTATGTTGTTGTGTTTTACAATAAACGGATAAAAATCGTTAAATACTATTGCTCTAGTAGCTATATTATCAAACCATTCTTGAATTCTAGCCATCCATTTATCAGGAAAATTTTCATTATCTTGAGTATTTTGCTCCGAGGTATCTGTATCAAGACTTTCTTTAAATCTATCATAAACATCCGATATAGAAATAATATCTTGATTGTTTATTAAGGCTAGAATTTCAATGTAGTCGCAAAAATAATGCTCTTTACAAAACGACTGACTCGGTGGAATGCTGATATTTTTTATCATAACTTCCAAGACTCTTCTTTTCTTTTTTTTATTAAAGCATTAATATCTTTGCACAAACTAACGATAGACTTTAAAGATTCAATATCGTTAATAGTATTATGCTTATATAATTCGTAATTATAATTTTTGGCTTCTTTTAACAAAAACAATGATTTTTTTAATAGCAAGCCTACTGATTTAGAATCTCCTATTAAATCATATGCGTCTTCTAATGACAGTCCGTTTCTAAATTTTTCAGTAATTTCTGATTTAGATAAAACAATATTAAGTTTTGTCAAATTATCACTATTTCCTAAAACTCTGCTTTTATTCTGGTCATTTTTCTCAAAAAACCACACTATCAAGGTTTTTAAATTGTCTAATTCTATCTTTAAATTATCTATATTATCTATATTTGAGAGTTCATCTATACCTATAAATTTTCTTATATTTTCATGCTGAAAAGAAGCAGTAATATAATTAAAATAAAAGGTGGTTTCGTTTAGTTGAGAAATTTGATAAAAACTATTGTCTTTTATCACTTCATAAATTTTATAACCAATCAATAATTTTTTAACATAATCCGATCTAGAACCTATTTTTTTTAGCCAATTCTTTAGATTGATTTTTTAACCCAGTAGAATCTAAAGTGTTTAATAAACTATATAAATACTTTGCTTTAGAGGCGACACTCCAAGATTTGATGCCTGTCACATGTCTGTATCCTAAATATTGCGTTATGTCTGATTTATCACTAAATACAATACATGGTATGTAATCTGGTCTTTGGGTGGTTTCTGCTAAAACTTGCTTTACTGTATTTTTTCTAATGGTGGCAAGCGATGGATTTGACAATAACTTTAAAGATGTCAATCTTCTGTTTCCCTCAACAACTTTATAATTATCTCCATCTTTAATAACGAGCAAAGCCTCACCAATAAAAAATCCGTGCTGCCCAATTGCTAGCATTAACTCAATAATTGATTCGTCTTCCAACATCCACTTAATAATTTCATTTTCAGATTTATTATGAAAATTACTCGGTAATCTTGGGTTTAAATTATCTAACCTTAAATCATCTAATTTAATGTGTTGTATTTGTTGTGCCATAGCTAATCCTTATAAATTTTATGTCATTAAACTCTATTTCTTGCTAATCTCATTCTGATGATTAAGCCCTATGTTCTTTCACGTGTTTAAATAGGAAGTCCTGTCAATAATTTTCGTTTATATCTTTTATTTGTCTGCAAAATAATCACCGTCAATTTTAAATGTAGCATACGACTGAATAATAGAAACTCCTACTTTATGAGTTAGCATTAAATCACATAAAGTATCTCCATCTATTAAGATGAGGCTTTTTTGTTGTTTTGCTGAATATTCTTTTGCTGCTTTTGTAAATGAAGAGGTGGTGATAAATATACCTTTATGCACATTTTCCATAGCACCTACAAATTGCTGTATATCTGGCCTACCAATGTTTTTATCTGTATAACGTTTGGCTTGAATATAAATTTTGCTCAAACCCAACTGATCTTCCTTTATCACGCCATCAATACCGCCATCCCCAGGAATGCCAGTGACAAGTCCAGCATTAGATATATTGCCACCATATCCCATTGCTAACAACAAATTCATCACTAATCTTTCAAAAAATGCAGGATCTGAGTCCAATATTTTTACAAGCAACATTGCTTGTAAGTCTGCCCTATGCTCTAAATACGCATCTCGTATCTTTTCTTCTGGCAATTTATCTGCGCTTAATGTTTGATTAATAATATTTAAATCTATTTTTTGATTTTTAATATTATTTTTTTCAAATAAATAATATTTAGTTTGACTTCCTTGTTTACTATCAACAATAAAATGCTTAACTGGACTAGCATAGGAAAAATTTAATCCCACACAGTGCCTTCTAAGTGTGCCATTAACTACGGGCTCTGGAATTTGTGCATTAAACTTGTACAAATTATTTCTAACGATTTCAGTATATATTTCTTTGTATGTTAGAGAAATTTTCCGTTCTTCAAAAACTCTTTTAATGGCTTCAACAATGGTCATTATATTTCCACACTTTTAATATTTATAAATCACTGGCGATTAATTCAATTTCTTGCTGATTTAATTCTGGCGATTGAACCTCTATTGCTTTCCAAGCACTTAAATAAGAAATGGTGTCAATAATTGTTCCTATAGTTTTTACCAATGTTGCAGGGTTTTTATTTAAAAACAACAGTAATCCACCCAAAGCGTTGGTCTGACTGATATAACTTTTTGCGCTGTGCATCTTTTCAGAAAACTTACCGTATCCTTTTTCATCCAACGTATTTAATACTTCATCAAAACTCAAATTAATTTTGAGTGACATTTTGTTTGCCCAATTCCAACGCCAATATGCCTTTCCCAAATAAAAATCATCAAACACAATGCGCTTTCCTCTCGGGGCAGGATTACTCATTGAACGCAAAATTCTACGAACACAATCATCAATTTTCTTACTATCAGCAGAATTGATAGCATTATCAAGCATATAAATCCCTGTTTCATTTACGCCATTTAGATTGGACGCTAAATAATCAGGACGAATACAATCATTTTTAATTAGCTCAATAATCACATTTCCCCAAAAACCACAAACACTCATATTTTGTTTTGGCACACCTTGAAAAGCATCCCAAATAACGCGCTGGGTATCAATAGGCGGAAATCTAAATTCTGCCTCAGTAAATTTGTGGTCAAAAAATACATTTTTACCGCTAATTATTGCGTCTTTTTCATTGAAAATATTATGCTATAAATACTGTAAAAAAATATCTTTGCCGCTTCTACAGCT
>CAZHYX010000305.1:0-3855 GCA_964536675.1 uncultured Flavobacteriaceae bacterium | reverse complement strand
TTTCCAAAAAACCATGTCAAGTAAAATCTTCAATTATTTTGCTGAATAGTTACGAAAAATCAATGATTAGCCTGACACATAATGAAGTCAAGCAAGCCATCAATGAAGCTGAAAGTGAGCTCGCTCAGCAATTAAGTCAACCTAAAAATTATACACGCATACTTTGCGCCATCGCACCCGTTTGTGGTATTACCCCTTATCAGGCCTGTTGTGCCCAAAAAATACAGGTTATAAACCACGAAATGATAGCGGTATCTATTAATCGTTATCACTACCAAAGCCGATGCCTGGTCAATGCAAATTTGGTGTACGCTGCGATTCACATGGTGCGGCAACTAAAAAACTGGCACCACTATAAAGATTATACCAGTTTTACTAAAAAGCATGGCTCATCAATAGCCGCCATGGCCACAGGAAAGCGAAAAAAGCCCCTGTTTACCCTGAGCAATCAGTATAATACGACCATTGAATTCTGGCATAATATGTATAAATCCAATTTATTGTGGGTGTTAATACATCAGCAAAACATGGCACAAGATCAGGCTTATATAGCCGTGGCTCAGAATATTGGTCAAACCATTGCATCTTACAATGGCGAACCGCTGCAGAGCCAGTTAGATCGTTTTGCCCGATCCTTTACAGTTCAACTCTCAGAAGATAGATAAAATATAGGGAGTCTATCATTCATTTTGTAAATCTAATATCTCTTCGTCAACCAGTCCAGTGTATTTTTTTATGGTTGAAAAATCCAAGCCATCTGAGAGCATTTTTTTAGCAATGGCAGTTTTTTCTTCAGTTTTGCCTTCAACTTTACCTTCAACTTTACCATCATTAAAGCGTTTTTTCAGGGTATTTGCCTCAATCCGTAGCCACTTTAGGCGATCTTCGTAGGCTTCCCTTTCTTCTTCGTTAAAGTTGATTTGTTCGAGTACGCTCAGTGCTTTTTTTAGTTCTGGTTTGTTAATTGCGGGGGGCAAGGCATCGGCTTGTAAAAGATTATTGCGGGTTAAAAACGATGACCAGATATCAAGTGAGGTTTGAAGTTTGGCAACAAATTCATTTAATTGTTTGGGGAGACTGGCATCAAATTTACTTAATTCAATGGTATGTATTTCCAAATCACTGAAATAATGAAAGTTTTCTTCTTTTTCTTTCAAATGAAAAGCATTATGGTATTTTTTAGCATTGGGCATGGAGGTAAAATTTAAAATATGGATGCCAATGGCCTTTGATAATTTACCATAGTGTTCGGCAGATTTGAGTTGCTCGGTATAAAGCCTTGCCCAGTAGTATAAGGCACGTTTATCATAATCAGCTTCATCGCTTACTTGTATCTCAATATTAAAGCGTTTGCCGTCTTTTGATTTGGCTTTAATATCAAGGATAGATAATTTATCGTTGGCAAAGCTTTTTGGATTATAGGGGTTTAACAATGTGATTTCTGATATCTGATCTTCAGGGGAAACAATAGAATTTATCAGAGATAGCGTTAAATCCTTGTTTTCTTCTACACCAAAGATTCTCTTAAAAGCTAAATCAACTCTAGGATTAACAGTGTATGGCATAACAAAAGTCCTTTGAATTTTAGCGGCTTACTTGCAATTGTTCTAAGTATTTTTTACCTAGTATTCTCAATTTTCTTAAAAGGTATCTCAATAAAAAATTGAGTCCCTTTACCCACATCAGTATCGAAATCAACTGTTCCTCCTAGTGTTTCAACGTGTTTTTTAACCATATAAAGACCGATGCCAGCGCCAGAAATATTGCTTCCATATGATGTGATAAAGCGCCGACCGTATTCATATACTTTATTTTTATCAGTTGTTGTAATACCCGTGCCTGTATCAGATACAGTAAATTTTATTTTTATGTTATCTGTGGTGTTTTCTGTAATTTTAGCGGTGAGTTTTACTTCCCCTTTACTTGTATATTTAACACTGTTTCCTAGAAGGTTGCGTAGAATTTGTGATATTTTAAAGTAATCACCGTATAACATAGTGGGCATTTTATCATCAATAAAAAAACTCACCGAAAGATCCTTATCCGGGATTACTGATGTTCTTGCGAGCGCTATTTCTAAATCAATTAAATCATTGAAATTAAAATCTTCATTATGTATGACATCATCAAATTCTTCATTGACCATTGCATTATATAATTTATCAAACATTACGCTTAACGACATAATACCATCATCAAGTTTACCAACAGCTTTTTTTAATGTTGGCTGGTCTTTGGAGAGTATTTTAACAAATTTCGCATTACCAATAATGCCATTAATAGGCAATTTAACATCATGGCTAAAATTTTTAATAAAGTCTTTTTTGAGTTGGTCTTTAGATTGAAGCTCTATATTCTTATTCACAACATCTTGTTGAAGTTTTATGCGGTCAGTAATATCAATAGAAACACCAACCATGCCTATTATTTTATTTTTATCGTCTTTCAAAGGACTTTTGGTAGCTAAATAAATAACTTTATCGTCATATGATTCTTCTACATTTACTGCCTCACCTAAAGAAATAACTTTTTTATCATTTTTTAATGCTTCGAGTACTTGTTGTGACCATGGAAAATTACCATCAATATCAGTTTTTCCAATAATATCTTCTTTAGAGGTTTTATTAGCAGCTTTAAAAACACTTTTATTACATCCTAAGTAAACACCATCAATATCTTTCCAATATACATTAGCATCAAGGCTATCAAGCACAAAATTCAAATTATAAATTTCTTGGCGATATTGGTCTAACTGCTGTTCATAAAGACTGATTTTTTGCTTATCATTCATTATTATCTTCTGACACTGTACCACTCCTCATTAAATAATTACACCCTTGAAGATCCTATCATAATTAACCCAACAATATAAAATAGAAACATACAACCAAGATACCATTTTGCTGCTTGAGATACCCCCTTAAACTCTTTCCATAGAAAGAGCCCCCATAAGGCTGCTATCATTGTTGAGCCATTCCCGAGACCAAATGAAATTGCTGGGGTTACAACCTTCGAGGCGATAAGATTAAAACAAGTACCAATGCCAACTGTTATTCCTCCGATTATACCATATAAATGCAATATAAATCTCCCATCAAAGTATTGTTGAAAAGTTACTTTATCGCCAACCGGCGGTTTTTTCATAAATAAAATAGTAAAAATAAAATTTGCCATAAAAACCCCTAATGCAAAAATAACGCAGGCAGTATAAGGGGTGATTTTACCCACTTCAGGCACCGTAAAATCAACAGTCATAGAACGAATTAGAAGATAGTAAAAAACACCTGGAACCACGCCTGCCATAATAGATATAATAATGCCTTTTCGGATAATTACTCGATGATTTTGGTGTAGATATTTAGCTTTATATGCTTGTGCATTACAAATAATGGCGATAACGATAAAAATTACGCCACTAAATAAAATAAAAGCATTGCCCATGGGGTTGGCAATATAGTTAACAAAAACACCTAATACAACCCCGACAGAAACAGCAATAGGCATTGCAACAGCCATCCCTGAAATAGCAATAGCAGTAATAATCAATAAATTACCTAAATTAAATATCACGCCACTCATAAAAGCTAATACTAAAATAACAAAATCTGCTTGTAATATGTCGCTTAAAGAGTCTCTACCAAAATTACCATAACTACCTAATGTTAAAGCCAGTACAATGTTAATTAATAATATGCCTAGCGTATAATCCCAATAAAAACACTGAAAAGGCCATGCCGTACCCGCTGCTTTTTGCATATTAGCCCACGATCCCCAGCAAATCATGGTGATAATACAAAACAGTATGCCAACCCAATAATTTTCAATAAAAAACATAATTAAAAGCTAATGTTTAGT
>CAZHYX010000304.1:0-3859 GCA_964536675.1 uncultured Flavobacteriaceae bacterium | reverse complement strand
CTCTTTTCGAATACGGAATAAATCTTCTTTGTTAGGTTCCCAAAAACCAGTTGCAATAAACGAGTCATCTGGTGCAATATGTAAATAATATCCGCCACGTAAACGAGGTTTTGTTCTACCAAAAGAACCTCCAAAATGAGTTTTATAAGGTGTTTTGTCTTTTGAAAAACGGACATCTCTATAAATACGGAACATTTTAATCTTATCTACATCATCTTGTTTTTGCAAATTTTCAAATAAAGCATTATAAAAACTTTTGACTTCTGCCTCTATACTTTTAAACTCCAGTTTATGCTCAGTAAACCATTCTCTATTGTTATTTTTTTTAAGGTTTTTTAAAAACGAAAATGCTTTTGAAGGAATGGTGATTATCATGAAAATTATTATTTAGAATTCAAAGATATAAAAGTTTTTAAACTCTATTATTTTGAAGGTATTAATTATATTTTATACATTGTACTCATAAATAGCTATTAGTCATGCTATTATATTAACTAAAACCCTAATTATTATGACAAATGAATCAATAACTAATAAACCACCAGTGTGGTTTTGGATTGTAAGCGTACTAACACTTCTTTGGAACGGTGCGGGAGTCTACCAATATTTACAACAAACCTATGATACTGAGAGTCACCGTGCAATGTATACTGCTGAACAGTTAGAAATGGTAAATAACACCCCTTCATGGGTAATGGCTGCATTTGCTATTGCTGTTTTTGGTGGACTCTTAGGTTGTATAGGTTTATTATTAAGAAAAAAATGGGCAAAATCTATTTTACTATTGTCACTTATCGGTATTATTGTGCAACTAATTTATAACCTTTTTATTAGTAAAGCCATGGAAGTATATGGTCCTGGAGCAGTAATAATGCCTATTATGGTCCTTATTGTTGGTATACTTTTAATTTTGTTTGCTAAAAAAGGAATTTCAAAAGGCTGGCTTTCTTAAAAATAATAAACTACCTCGACGGTAGGCAGTTAAACCACATCTTCTCGTCCGCAGAATCCGCTTTTGGCAGAGAAGGATGATTTATAATCAATTTTAAAGAGGCTGTCTAAAAAGACTAAATTAAACGAGTTGTCTCTTTGAGCATTATCAAAAAGTAAAATGTATTTTACTTTGAAGATAGTAAACGAAGTTTATCGAAAGGTTTTTATTCTTAGATAATTATAGTTTTCGACTGCGCTCAAACTGACACTAAGTATTACTTTTTAGACAGCCTCTTTTTTTTAATATTTCAACAATATTGTTAAGTTTAAAACCTTTTGCTTGTAATAGAATTAAATAGTGAAACAGTAAATCAGCAGATTCATTTAAAAATAACTCATCGTTAGAATCTTTTGCCTCAATTACAGTTTCAATTGCCTCCTCTCCTACTTTTTGAGCAATTTTATTAATGCCTTTACGGAATAATGACGCTATATAGGAGTTCTCATCTTGCTGATTTTCTTTTCTATCTTTAATAACCTGCTCTAAATTAGAAAGAAATCCATAAGATTGCAAATTACTTTCATTCCAACAAGTATTAGAACCTTTATGGCAAGTTGGACCCTCAGGATTCACTTTAACAAGTAATGTGTCATTATCGCAATCTACTTTTATATTTACCAAATTCAGAAAATTACCACTTTCTTCACCTTTTGTCCATAGTCGCTTTTTACTTCTACTGTAAAAAGTTACTTTTTTAGTCGTTAAAGTTTTATCATATGCTTCTTGATTCATATAACCTAACATTAATACATTGTTGGTTATTCCATCTTGAATGATTGCTGGAACTAATCCGTCATTGTTTTTATTAAAGTCTATATTCATAATTTTACGTATTTAATTCCTTTCCTCCCGACAGCTATCGGGATTAAAGGAAGGTGTGAAGGGTTATAATCACCCCGCCTACTTATGACAAGCATCCCTCCTTGAAAAAAGAAGGGGAATTATTTATAGTCTTACAGGAATATTATTATTCCGTAACTCTTTTTTTAAATCGTTTATTTCTATTTCTTTAAAATGAAAGACACTTGCCGCCAAAGCAGCATCTGCTTTTCCATCGATAAAAGTATCTACAAAATGTTGCATATTACCTGCACCACCGGAAGCAATAATCGGAATTGTTAATTCCGTTGACAATCTGGCTAATGCTTTATTTGCAAATCCGTTTTTGGTACCATCATGATCCATTGAAGTAAACAGAATTTCTCCTGCTCCACGTTTTTCTACTTCATTTGCCCAATCAAATAAATTTAATTTTGTTGATACCTTACCACCAACCAAATGTACTTTCCACTCACCATCTATTTGTTTTGCGTCTATAGCAACAACAATACATTGATTTCCAAACTTAGCAGCTAATTCATTGATTAATTGTGGATTTTTAACCGCAGCCGAATTAATAGAAACCTTATCAGCTCCAGATTTTAATAGGATATCTACATCATCCACAGACGAAATTCCTCCACCGACAGTAAAAGGAATATTTACTTGTTCAGCAACATGCAATACCAAATCAATCAAAGTTTTACGACCTTCTTCTGTAGCTGAAATATCTAAAAACACCAATTCATCGGCACCATTATCAGCATAGATTTTTGCCAGTTCAACGGGATCACCGGCGTCACGTAAATTGACAAAATTAATACCTTTAACGGTTCTTCCGTTTTTGATATCTAAGCATGGTATGATTCGTTTTGTAAGCATATCCCTCTCTTTCTTTCAGACATCTCTCCCAAAGGGAGAGATGTTATTAATTATTAATTCATTGGGCAAGACCTAACAGGTTTTTAAAACCTGTTAGGTCTATTTAAAACATAATTTTCCAATTGTTTTAAACTAATCTTATTTTCATAGATCGCTTTTCCGATGATAGTTCCCTCACAACCTAATTCGGCAAGTCTCGGAATTTCATCAAAAGTTGAGATTCCACCTGACGCTATTAGTTTTATATCCTGAACTTCCTGCCCGTTTGGCAAGCGGGATTTCAGGATCTTTTCATACAATCTAAACGACGGACCTTCTAACATACCATCTTTAGCAATATCAGTACATATCACATATTGTACGCCTTCTTGCTGATAGCTTTGTATAAATGGAATTAATTCCTGATTACTTTCTTCTTGCCATCCGCTTATGGCTATCTTTTCATTATTTGCATCTGCGCCCAAAATAATTTTATCACTTCCATAAGTTTTTAACCACTTCTTAAAAACTGTTGGATTCTTAACCGCTATGCTCCCTCCTGTAATTTGATTAGCACCACTTTCAAAGGCAATCTTTAAATCTTCATCTGATTTCAATCCACCACCAAAATCAATTTTTAAACTGGTTTTAGATGCTATTTGTTCCAGTATTTTATAATTTACAATATGACTACTTTTTGCTCCGTCAAGATCAACCAAATGTAAATATTCAATACCATGAGCTTCAAAATTTTTAGCAACTTCTAGTGGATTCTCGTTGTAAATCTTCTTGGTTGCATAATCTCCTTTTGATAAACGAACACATTTACCTTCAATAATATCTATAGCTGGTATTATTCTCATTTTTATTTGTTTTTAAACCACCCCGCCCTTTGGGCACCCCTCCTTTTTTAAGGAGGGGAATTGCTTGGTTTTATAATATTAATAATTACATCTATCTTTTATTTATTCCTTCCTTTAAAAGGGAAGGTGGATTCAATAAATAGAAAAGCAACAGCTTTTCTATTTTTGGAGACGGAAGGGTTAATCATTTAAATATTAAACCTCTCCATCCTTTGGTACCCCTCCTTGAATTAAGGAGGGAATTGCTTGGTTTTATAATATTAATAATACATCTATCTTTTATTTATTCCTTCCTTTAAAAGGGAAGGTGGATTCAATAAAT
>CAZHYX010000303.1:0-3881 GCA_964536675.1 uncultured Flavobacteriaceae bacterium | reverse complement strand
CTACTTAAAATTCCCATAGCCATTTCTCAATAGGATGGCGCACTAATTGCAAATCCTATCGCCACAGATCTCGACCCAGACGCAATTACATTACCACCCATCGCTGTAGAATAATTCCCAGATGCCTTTGTATTAAAACCCATGGCAGTGGAATAATTTCCAGTTGCCCCTTGATTGAATAAACCTGTAGAACTTAGATCAACTGCTTTAAAACCAATATCTCCATATCTATCTGGGTTATCCACTTTTAATCGCCAACCAATACCATTACCTTGATCTAAGGCTTCTAAGCCTGAAGCTCCATTAGCATCTATATAAGCTTTTACCGCTTTTTCTGTGGGTATGGCTTTATCACTATTTCCTGCCAAGGTAGCATCTATAGAAATTTCGTTGGCAGCCGGCCCTAATTGTAATTGTATATTGGCACCTACTTCTAAGTTGCCAGTTACTTTTACTGTACCAGAATTTGCATTTATTATATTATCTACTTCTTCTCTGTGCCAATCACCAGAAGTAATTGCATAGGGTACTGCCAACAGTTCTGTAGTACCAATTTCTGCACCATTGATAGAAATAGTTACAAAAGTGGCGATACCACCACCCCATTGAAAGTTATCAAAAATACTAATGGTAGCCGTACCATTGCCAATTTTTAGGCTAAAAACCCCATTGGCATCTGTAGTAACAGAATGATTTTCTGCATATTCTGCGGCATCGGTTGTTGCATATTTTAAGGCAATACCAACTGTTATACTTTGGTCTGCCATAACCTCTCCGTCTGTATCACTGGCAACACCTTGATAATTGATAAAGTTTGATTGCACTGTTTGTGCGAAAGTAGTTGTGCTTAATGCTAAGCTTAGGCTTAAGCATACAATTTGTAGTAGTTTTTTCATGGTTTCTAAGATTTTTTCCCATCCCAACCCTTCCTACTTCGACTGCGCTCAGCACAGGCTTGGGAAGGGCTTTTATGGTTCTATTTTTTAATAATTTTAAAGGTTTTTATGGTTTTATAATCTGAAAAATGCAGATTGATTAGGTACAGTCCGTTTTGTAAATGGCTAATATTAATCGTATTATTTTGTGCATTTAGTTTTTCCGTTTTTAATAATTGACTTGTCATACTGTAAAGCATTAATTTGGCTTCTCCTGAAACATCTTTAAAATCTATTTTTAAATTTTCGCTAACAGGATTTGGATATACCTTAATAGCTGTACTCAATAATTGCTCATCAATAGCTAAAGTTGTACTGCTACTAGCTGCAGCTAAAAACCCTTGATTGATTACTGTGCTATTTTGCACCTTACCTATAATAGGTTCGCCAATGGTAAAGGTGATTTTATGATTGGTATTACTTATTGTATTACCTGCTGTGGTAAAGACTTGCCTGTCTATGGTTTGGGCAGACACCATGCTCATAGTTGTTAGTAATACCATTGTTAGTATTGTCTTCATTTTATTTAGTTTATGTTTAAGGTTAATACTATTGCTGCCATTAAATTTTCGTTTATTTACAACATCCCTTAAGTTTTGAAATTTCAGTAAAGGTCAGTCCGTAATTTTTCTTTAAAAGTTCCTAATTTTTAATGAATTTTAAATTTTATTTATGTTTATTTTTTTAATGGTATAAGCAAATAATCTACTATTTGAATTAATAATATTACCAATTGATATTCTTTTTATTCCCGAGCTATTTGCTGTAAATGGAATCAACACTTCATTGTTATAAGAGTCAATTGGGTATTGAGCAAATGAGCCGTGTATAGCAGCAGCTAATATTGTTTTACCTTCGTACCAATCATTCCTTGTTTCTTGTAATTGAACTCTTATAATGTATCGAGAGCCTCTACTAACTCTAAAATTTAATAGAATAGAAGACATAAAGAAGCCTTTAAATTCTGGCCCTTCAAATCCTGGCCTTGGTTCTAATTGCCAACCAGTTAACGAATATTCACCATAATAACTATCTATTGATAGTGAACTATTCTTAGGTCGTAAAGGTGAAATTTCCCAAGAGCTAATTACTTTTCCATTTTTTTGAGCATCTGTTATAGAAACCGTAGGTATTTTTAGCCTTTCTAAATCTGTACTTCTTAATTTATCTATATTCGGAATTTTTACACCTTGATTTACCTGAACATTCTTAATACTACTCGACTTCGTGCTAATTTTTGATTTAGCAATCTGAGCATTGGCAGTAACCATACCAAAGGCTACTAATAATATTGTTGTTATTAATCTTTTCATAATATTTAGTTTTAATTAATTTTATCAATTCTAATTTCGGAAATAGTTACAAGCTCCCAATCTACTCGCCCTAAATTTGGGGCTCCAGTAAATTCGAGATTTATGTCACATGAATTTGGTTCTTTGAAAATGTAATTATATTCCTCTAGTTCATTCATATTTAATCGTGAAATGAATAAACCATTTTTAGATATTCTTCTCACATATATATACTTATCTCGATAATTCTCATGAGACATATGGTCTATCTCTTTCAACTTTAAACGATACTCACTAGCACCACTGGCCCTAAATTTGATTTTCAAAGTAAATACATCAGCGGTATTATTGCTACTAACATTTCTTCCTCGATTTAAGCGTTCAACATGTTCATTGATTCTTCTAAAACTACCTGAGCCATACCTCCAAGAAGTTGGGGTAATTGTTCCCCACATTAATTTTTCAAATTTTAGGCTTCCATAGGTTAATTTTCTTGGATTAATCGTCCATGTTCGAGTGGGTTTTTTATTTAAAAGTTCTTTAGTCGTTTGTTGAACAGGGATATTTAACTTTTTAAAATCTCCAAAAGTTTTAAATTTGTTAAGATTATTTATCTTTAATCCCTGCATCAGTTTATCTGTTTTAACGGTATTTGCATTAACAGATATTTTAGTGTTCTTTATTTTATTATTTTTTATTTGAGCATTGTTTACTGTTACAATAAAAAAAGTTAGTACTAGTGTTGTTATTATTTTTTCATGATGTTTTATTTTATTTATCTACTTATTTGATCAATTTTAATTTTAGAGACCTTTAAAAAAATTTGCCAACGATATTCTAAACCATCAGATCCAAATAAACCCAAGGCAATTTTAAATTCCCCAGCTTCTTCACGTATAAAATCAAAAACAAATTCATTATGATTATTCATATTGGTATAAGAAATATTAGTACCTATAACTACAGCTATTTTTTTGTTATGAGTTTGAGTATTTTCCACTTTAAACCTTACCCTGTATACTATATTCGGAGTTGCATTAAACATTAAAATTAATGGTGCAATCAAGCCTCCACCAGAATCATAGCTATTATCATAAAAACCGCGAACACGACGTCTAATTGAATTTGGTACAAAATCATTTGTCCCCGCATAAAGATCTGCGTAATATTTCTTTACAAACCAGATGTTTTCAAATTGTTGACCATTGAAATAATATAATCTCAGGTTACCATCTTTTTTCTTGGCAGGCGTTATTTTCCATGTTCTTATAGGTCTAAGGTCATATTGATTAGTTGGAATATCAATAACAGGAATTTCCAAATTCTTTATATCTTTTAAAGACTTTATCTTAAGCTTTGAAACATCAAGACCTTTTTTTATAAGTGTACCTTTTTGAGGCTTTCCTATTTGGGCGTTTAAAAAGCTAAATGTAAATACAAAAAGCATAAATATTAATATATTTTTTTTCATGATATTATTTTTTAAATTTTACTCAAACCAAATTTTATTGATCGCCATATTACAACCCGTTTTACTTCGCGAATCAAATTGGAAACGGATATAATCAATATCTGATAAAGTGAATTTTTTACCTATTTTTCTAAAATCCTTCAAAGGCACTTCAAATATCAATTTACCTTCCCTTGCAGGCAC
>CAZHYX010000302.1:0-3899 GCA_964536675.1 uncultured Flavobacteriaceae bacterium | reverse complement strand
AAAAGAAGTGAGTAAACAATTTATATGACTAGTTTTATGGTTAAATTGGTATTAATCTTTCTTAATAAGAAAGTCAAATTACATTGGTAAACAAAAAAAACCTGAGCGTTAACTCAGGTTTTTTGTATAAGCAAGAAATTATTTTTATTTTATTTTATCAACTACAGCTTTAAAAGCTTCAGGATTGTTCATAGCTAAATCAGCTAAAACTTTTCTGTTTAATTCAATATTATTGGCTTTTACTTTACCCATAAATTGAGAATATGACATACCATACTGACGAGCGCCAGCATTGATACGTGTTATCCATAAACTTCTAAAATTACGTTTGTTATTTTTTCTATCACGATAAGCATAAGACATTGCTTTATCTACCGCGTTTTTGGCTACTGTATAAACGTTTTTACGTCTTCCAAAATAGCCTTTAGCTTGTTTTAATATTTTTTTTCTACGAGCTCTTTTAGCTACTGAATTTACTGATCTAGGCATAATTTTCTAATTTTTTTGAGTTAGGCAGCCCCCGAGCACTTGGGGTCATTTTTATTGGCACTAACACAAGGTTATTAATTTTTACCAAATAAACTTTTTGTTTATTTTAATTTTAATTGTTTTAACACATTCATTCTATCAGCTTTATGTACCAATCCGTCATGTGTTAACCTCAGCTTACGCTTTTTAGATTTTTTAGTCAAAATATGACTTTTAAAAGCATGCTTTCTTTTAATTTTACCAGTACCAGTTAGCTTAAAACGCTTTTTAGCACTAGATTTTGTCTTCATTTTAGGCATCTGTTCCTACTTTTTTATACTGTCCCGAAGCCTCGGGAGTTTCAGTATCTATTATTACATTACTTCTTACTTACTATTTTCTATGTTGTTCTGAAAATTCAGAATCAACCTTTTATTATCTCTTGACCTTATTTCCTAAATTATGCCCTTTTTTTTTGGAAAGGGTTTGGAGATAGGATATTATTTCTTTTTTGGAGCTATAAACATTGTCATTCTTTTACCTTCCAATCTTGGCATTTGTTCTAACTTACCATAATCTTCAAGTTCTTGGGCTAATCTTAACAATAAGATTTCACCTTTATCTTTATAGATAATTGAACGACCTTTAAAGAAAACATACGCTTTAAGTTTAGCTCCATCACTTAAAAATTTAATAGCATGTTTCTTTTTAAATTCATAGTCATGGTCATCTGTATTCGGACCAAAACGTATTTCTTTTATAGTAACTTTAGTAGCTTTTGACTTTAAATCTTTTTCACGCTTCTTTTGTTCGTACAAAAACTTTTTATAATCTATTATTTTACAAACAGGTGGCTTAGCGTTAGGAGATATCTCTACCAAATCAAGTTCTAATTCAGCAGCAATTTCTTTTGCTTTTGCTAGTGGATAAACATCAATGGTGACATTATCACCAACTAAACGAACTTCTTCAGCTCGAATTTTATCATTAATCTTGTGCGGATCCTCTTTGATTATTCTCCAAGGTCTTCTGCCTCCTCTTCTTCTAATTGCTATGACTGTAAAATTTATGTTATCTTAAAAGATAACTGTTAAACTAAAATTGTTTTAATGTACTTTTTATTTCTTGTGTTACTATAGATGAAAATGCTTCTACTGTCATCTTTCCTAAATCTTCACCTCCGTGTCTTCGTACTGAAATTACTTCATTATTTTCTTCCTGTTCACCAATAATAATCATAAACGGAATCTTCCCTATTTCAGCATCACGAATTTTCTTACCCGTTTTCTCACTCCTGTCATCTACGAGGGCGCGAATTTCGTAATTTTCTAACAAATCTAAGACTTTTTTCGTATAATTTTTATATTTATCACTAATAGGCAGTAAAATAGCTTGCTCTGGCGTTAGCCAAAGCGGGAAATTACCGCCGGTGTGTTCTAATAATAATGCAATAAATCGTTCCATTGACCCAAAAGGGGCACGATGTATCATGATGGGTCTGTGTAATTGATTATCAGCACCCTTATAAGTTAAATCAAAACGTTCAGGTAAAGTATAATCCACTTGTATAGTGCCTAATTGCCAATTTCTACCCAATGCATCTTTGACCATAAAGTCTAATTTCGGACCATAAAAAGCAGCTTCACCGGTTTTTATTACGTAATTCAATCCTTTATCTTCAGCTGCATTGATAATAGCCTGCTCAGCAATTTCCCAATTTTTAACATCTCCTATATATTTATCAGGATTTTCAGGATCTCTTAAAGAAACTTGTGCTTTGTAATTATCAAAGCCCAAAGATTGTAATACATATATTGACAGATCAATTACGTCTTTAAATTCTTGATCAACTTGATCTGGAGTACAAAAAATATGAGCATCATCTTGAGTAAAGCCTCTTACACGAGTCAATCCGTGTAGTTCACCACTTTGTTCATACCTATATACTGTACCAAATTCTGCAAAACGTTTTGGTAGATCTTTATAGGAGTAAGGTTTCGCATTGTATATTTCACAATGATGAGGGCAGTTCATAGGTTTTAATAAAAACTCTTCATCTTCTTTTGGTGTATGTATTGGTTGAAAACTATCTTCACCATATTTGGCATAATGACCAGAGGTTACATACAATTCTTTTTGACCAATATGAGGTGTCATCACCATTTCATAACCGGCCTTTTTCTGTATTTTTTTCAAAAACTGCTCTAATCTTTCACGTAATGCAGCACCTTTAGGTAACCATAAAGGTAAACCTTGACCAACTTTTTGAGAGAAGGTAAATAGTTCAAGCTCCTTACCTAACTTTCTGTGATCTCGTTTTTTTGCTTCTTCAAGTAATTCAAGATATTCCTTTAACTCTTTTTGTTTCGGAAAAGAAATTCCATATACACGAGTCAATTGTTTATTGTTTTCATCACCACGCCAGTAAGCTCCGGCAACGCTCATTATTTTTACAGCTTTTATAAATCCGGTATTTGGTATATGTCCACCACGACATAAATCTGTAAAATCAGCATGATCGCAAAAGGTAATTTCACCATCGGTTAAACTCTCAATCAACTCAACTTTAAATTCATTATTTTGGGCTTTATAATATGTAAGCGCATCAGCTTTAGAAACTGTACGCATTTTGAATTCAAATTTCTGTCGTGCGAATTCCAACATTTTATCTTCAATTTTTTTGAAGTCACTATCAGAAATACTGATATCTCCAAAATCAACATCATAATAAAATCCATTTTCTATAGCAGGACCAATAGTTAATTTTGCTTTTGGATAAAAATGTAAAATAGCTTGCGCTAATATGTGGGCGGAAGAGTGCCAAAAAGTTTTTTTGCCTTCATCATTATTCCATGTATATAATATTAAAGAACCATCTTCGGTCAATTTAGTGGAGGTTTCGATAATATTGTCATTATAGCTAGCAGAAATAACATTTCTCGCCAAGCCTTCACTAATACTTTTTGCAACATCCATAGGAGTGCTATTCACATCAGTTTCCTTAATTGATCCGTCAGGTAGTGTAATCTTTATCATTAGAGTTTACTAAAATAAGGGTGCAAAGGTATTCAAAACTCTTAAATTAATAAGATAAAAAAGCAGGTATAATTTCAACTATAAAACACTGTAAATAAATTCATTAAAAACATCCCTAAAAAATAATAGAAAAAAGGTTAAAAAAAAGTTGTCAGAAAGGAAAAAGGTTTACATTTGCACCCGCAAAGAAAAATAAGTTTTATGGTTAAGATGGCCAGATTTTAGAAATAGAATAAAAGCTTAAAAATTTGCAAAATAAAATTGCCAGATAAAAAAAGAGTTTTATCTTTGCAGTCCGAAATAAAAAAAGGTTCAGAAATGAGTCTGCTTTTTTTCATCAAAGTTCATTGAAAGATTAAAAAATTGACAGCGTAAAATTGAGTAAGAAAAGGGAT
>CAZHYX010000301.1:0-3908 GCA_964536675.1 uncultured Flavobacteriaceae bacterium | reverse complement strand
CTAAGTATATTGATCATACTGTTGTAACAAGCGACAATAATGAAATTCTTGAAATTGCTAAAGGTAAAAATGTATTAACGATTTTACGCCCTTCTCAGTTGGCAACAGATACCTCGACTACTTTTGATACGGTTAAGCATGTGATTAAAAATGCAACACTAGAGTATGATTATGTTGTTCTATTGCAACCGACCAGTCCTTTAAGAACAGAAAATCATATTAATGAAGCGATAGAGTTACTTTTTGAAAAAAATGCTGATGCTATTATTTCTGTTTGCGAAACAGAACATTCTCCACTATGGTCGAATACTTTGCCTGAGAATGGAAGCTTAGAAAGTTTTATTCCAGATGAAGTTAAAAATAAGAGGGGGCAGGATTTGCCAAATTTTTTTAGGTTAAATGGTGCCATTTATATTTGTGATGTAAAGTGTTTTTTAGAAGAAAAAACTTTTTTTATTGAGAAAGATATTTATGCTTATTGTATGAACCAAAAATCCTCAGTTGATATAGATTCAGAAATGGATTTCAAATTAGCTAGTCTTATAATTTCAAACTAAAATATTTATGATAAAAACAATATTAATATCTGCTTTAATTTTAAATGTAGGTGTTTTACTTGGTCGTATATCTGGATTTGTTCGAGAATCTTTTGTTGCAGCCACTTTTGGAACGACCGCAGAGGCAGACCAAATTATATTGATGTTAACCTTGCCTGATTTATTAGTTAATCTTCTTTTAGGTGGTGCATTGAGTGCTGTTTTAATTCCAGCTCTGACAAAAAATACTAAACAGGCTAAACAAATTCTTTTTCAAGCGAGCATTTTGTTGTGTGTGTTTTTCATTGGTATAGCAGTTGTTTTGAGTTGGCAGAGCGAGTTTTTTATAAAAATTTTAGCTCCAGGCTTGAATTATGCCAGTATAGAGGGGGCAGCATCCTTAATTAGTTGGTCTGTATGGATTATTCCATTAACGGTGTTAGCGGGAGCAACGACAGCTTATCTACATTCTGTAAATTCATTTGCTGTCGCTTCTCTTGGGACATTAATTGTTAACTTGAGTATTATTTTAGGTTTATTGTTAGTCTATTATGGATATGGGGCTTTATATCTTATTGCTGTATTTGTTGTACTTGGGGGTGTTTTCAGGTTGATAAGCCAGCTTGCTGTCATTGGTGTTAGCTGGAGTCCTATTGCGTCGATGAAGCCTTTTTTGTTAGAAAAAAGTTTTTTTGTTAGGTACTTTCAAGCGGTACTTTCGGTAGGTCTTTTATTTTTGTTACCTTTTTTAGCTCGAGCCTATGCATCTTACTTAGAGCCAGGAAGTATTGCTACATTGAGTTATGGAATGAAACTTGTCGAGTTTCCTTTGTTGTTAACGGTTACCTTTTTATCAATAATTCTTTTTCCTAGATTGTCACAAAGCTTTGGTGTTGATGATGAATTGCACCAAAAATTAATTCGTTATGGAATGCAAATAACAATATTATTAGGCATTTTTACATCCTTAGTTCTTATTTTAGTTAGTTCTGATTATGCTCGTTTAGTTTTTGGGCATGGCGTAATGAGTGAAGGAAATGTGCAAAGTGTTGCTTATATTGCGCAAATTGGGTTGTTAACGCTGCCTTTTCAGGGATTAGTTTTATTTATAACGGCGATTTTATTCGCTAGAAACAATACAAAAACACCAATGATTATTAATTTTATAGGCCTTATATTTTTTATCGGGTTAATGCAATTAAGTTATTTTACGAAAGATTTGTTTTCAATTACATTTGCTTTAGTGGTTAGTTATGCTGGTATACTAGCACTTTTTTTATTGGTAACTAAAGTTGATAACAAGCGGGTTGCTTTAGTGTTTTTAGATAAGCACTTTCTATTTTCTTTTTTAGTGTCAATTTTTGTTCTTTATTTGTTGATGGAGTTTATTGTAGAGCTTCAAATAGCATCCATTATAAAGATAATGCTTTCTTTTTGTGCGGGATTGTTTTCATTGTTCCTAGCATTAATACTAAATAATAATTTCTTACAAATGATAAAATCTAGGTCAATAAATGTTTAATTATATGATGGTTACAAATAATTCTAGCGAAGCTAGAATTGCAGAATCTTGTGGTATTACTAGAATTTTTGTTGATTTAGAAATCAATGGTAAGCAGGAACGTCAGGGACATAGAGATACTTTTATTAGTGCCCATAAAATGAGCGATGTAGAGGAAATAAAACAATCGTTATCAGAGGCTGAATTATTAGTTAGATTAAATCCTTTGTATGAAGGTAGTGAGCTAGAGGTTGAACAGGCGATTATTAACGGTGCTGATATATTAATGTTGCCAATGTTTCGTACTGCGGATGAAGTTAATATTTTTGCAAAATACATTAATGGACGGGTTAAGTTTATTCCTTTGATTGAAACTAAAGATGCGGCTTTAGACATAAAAAATATTGTTAAAGTAAAAGGTATAACTGAATTATTTATTGGTCTAAATGATTTGCACATAGAGTATGGATATGACTTTATGTTTGAACTTTTGTCAGAAGGAATTGTTGATGAAATCGTTAAGACAATAAAGCAGGCAGGATTATGCTTTGGATTTGGAGGAGTTGCACGAGTTGGTGAGGGAGCGATTTCTGCAGAAAGAGTTTTAGGAGAACATATTAGACTGGGGTCAAGTGCAGTCATTTTATCTCGTACATTTCGTAAAGATAACTTGAAAGATGGAGTTTTTAAAAAGGAAATAAATAAACTGGAACATGTGATTAAGGAGTCAATGATGAGAACAAGTGAACAAGTCGATAAAGATAGAAATGAATTTAACATGAGTATCCGTAGTTTTGTACTTAGCAGAAAAAAATAATGAAATATCTTTTTGATTTAGTGAGCTCTCTATTGGCTATTTTAATATTACTACCTATTTTTATATTAATTGCAGTTGCAATAAAACTTGATTCAAAAGGCCCCGTACTCTTTAAACAAGAAAGAGTAGGCTACTTAGGGCATACTTTTTTTATTTATAAGTTTAGAAGTATGGTTGAAAAGGCAGAGGTATTAGGAGCATACTTTACAGCTGAAAATGATTCGAGAATTACGAGGGTTGGTAAGTTTATTAGAAAAACAAGTTTAGATGAATTACCTCAATTATTAAATGTTTTTAAGGGTGAGATGAGCATCGTAGGCCCAAGACCCAATGTGCCACTTCAAATAAAAGATTATTTAATAGATAGTTGGAATAAAAGAAACTCTGTTAAGCCTGGGATTACAGGGCTACATCAAGCAACATTGCGTTCATCGGCAACATCAGAACAGCGTTTAGCATTGGATATGGAATATGTAGATAAGACTTCTTTTCTTTTCGATATAAAGATTATCTTACTGACCATTAAGCAAGTTATATTCAAGGGAGGACATTAATTTATGTGTGGTATCTTTGGTTATTTTGACTCAAATAAAAGCCCTTTAGATAGTAATATTTTAGGAGAGATGGGAAAGGTTATTGAGCATCGTGGCCCAGATGAACATGGTATATTTCATGATAGAAATGAAGGTATCGCTCTTGGTAACCAACGATTGTCGATCATGGACATTGAGCACGGTCAACAACCATTTATTTCTAGAGATAAGAACATCATTGTTGTTCAAAATGGTGAAATTTTTAATCATGTTGAGTTAGCCAAAGAGCTGGCAAGTGATGGCTATGAATGCAAAACACACTGTGATACTGAGGTGATTTTAAGGCTTTATGAAAAAGATGGTATTTCATGTATACCTAAATTGAATGGAATGTTTGCCATAGCTATTTATGATAAACGCATTGACTCGCTTTATTTAATTAAAGATAGGGTTGGTGAAAAACCACTTTATTTTCATAAAGAAAATGGAAGAATTCTTTTTGCATCAGAAATAAAATCAAT
>CAZHYX010000300.1:0-3946 GCA_964536675.1 uncultured Flavobacteriaceae bacterium | reverse complement strand
TTTATTTAGAAAATTAGTATTAAAACGATTACAGAAAAACCCTAATAATTCTTGGAACAAACTACTTAGCTGGCTTTATATGCAACAAAAGGATTACAACAATGCTTTAATTCAAGAAATAGCTTTGTACAAAAGAGATTTAGAAGATCTATCTAGAATTGCTGATCTTGGTGATGTTGCTTTTAACAATAAAGACTATGAAACTTCAAAAGCTAGTTTTACTTATATATTAGAAAATACACAGGATTCTAACCTTATTTTAAATGCTCATTTATATTTATTAGAATCGGCTATTGCAACCGCTTCTACAAATAAAGAATACCAAAATGTTGAGCAACAATTTCAACAGTTATTTTCAACGTATGGTAATGGAAGTGCTACTTTAAACTTAAAAGTTTTATATGCTGATTTTTTAGCTTTTAAAAAAGACAAACCAGATCAAGCTATTAGCATTTTAAAGGAAGTACTAACTGATACCGGGTCGCAATTTCAGTATGGATCTGTCAAATTAAAATTAGGTGATATTTTAGTTTATACCAGTAAATTTAATGAAGCCCTTATAAACTATTCACAAGTGCAAACACATTTAAAAAACAGTACTTTAGCACAAAAAGCGCGTTTTAAGGTTGCGCAAACCTCTTACTTTAAAGGTGATTTTAAATGGGCATTGACCCAACTCAAAATATTGAAAAGATCAACATCGCAACTTATTGCAAATGATGCTTTAGATTTAAGTTTACTAATTTCAGATAATATTGTTGGAGATACCATACATGATGCTTTAAAAACCTATGCTAATGCAGATTTATTAGCTTTCCAAAATAAGAATAAACAAGCGATAGACACTTTATCTATTGTATTAGAAAAATTTAAAGGACGTTCTATTGAGGATGAAGCTTTGTTTAAGCAAGCAGAATTATTTACAATAGTTAAAAAATACAAATCTGCTGAAAACAATTATTTACGAATAATTGAATTACAAAAAGATGGTATTTTGGTAGACGATGCTTATTTTAAATTAGCTAATTTATATGAAAACAAATTCAACAATATAGAAAAGGCAAAAGAAATGTATCAAAAAATTATTTTTGAATTCCCGTCCAGTATTTATTTAGTAGATGCCCGTAAGCGATTCAGAAAATTAAGAGGTGATAATATTAATTAAAATCACAAAACTCAAATCACAAGTTCCAATAATTGTTGACTTATTATTACTTTGGAATTTGGGTTTTGAAATTTGAAATTTTTCAAATATGTATATATACAACGTAACCATAAACATAGAAAAAGAGGTTGAAAAAGACTGGCTTAGATGGATGCAAGAAAAACACATTCCTGAAATGTTAGCAACCGGGAAGTTTTCTGAGGCTAAATTGTGTCAAGTACTGTTAGAAGAAGCACAAGGTGTTACTTATTCGATCCAATATACAACTGACAGTAAAGACACTTTAGAAAAATACTATCATGAAAACGCTGATCAGCTCCGTAAAGAAGGAGTATCTCTTTTTAAAGGAAAGTTTGTGGCTTTTAGAACCGAATTAAAAGTTATCAATCACGTTAGAAATTTTGTAAAATCTTAATTAAATCAAGGCTTGGCTTTAAGTCAAACCCTGACTAACAAAATATGTCAGTTAAAGCAAAAAAACATCTAGGGCAACATTTTTTAAAAGATGAAAATATAGCCAAAAAAATTGCAGATACCTTAACTGAAAAGGGATATGACACAGTACTTGAAATTGGTCCAGGAATGGGTATGTTGACAAAATATTTGCTAGAAAAAGACCTTACAATACATGTAATTGAAATTGATACTGAATCGGTTAAATATTTAAAAACTCATTATTTAAATTTAGGGGATAGAATTATCTCTAAAAATTTTTTAAAGATCAATATTTCTGAGTATTTTCAAGAAAAACCTTTTGCTATTATAGGTAACTTTCCATATAATATTTCTTCACAAATTCTTTTTAAAACTTTAGAAAACAAACATCAAATTCCAGAATTATGTGGTATGTTCCAAAAAGAAGTAGCTGGACGTATTGCAGAGAAACCAGGCAGTAAAGTGTATGGTATTCTTTCGGTTTTAACTCAAGCATTTTATGATGTTGAGTATTTATTTACTGTTCCGCCAAGTGTATTTAATCCACCTCCAAAAGTAGATTCAGGAGTTATCAGATTAATCCGTAAAGAAAATTATAATCTTCCGGTTGATGAACAACTGTTTTATAAAGTAGTAAAAACGGCATTCAATCAACGAAGAAAAACAATCCGTAACAGTTTAAAAACACTTAATTTATCAGATAAATTAAGAGAAGATACTATATTTGCACAACGTCCTGAACAATTATCTGTTCAGGAGTTTATTAGTTTGACGCAAAAAATAGCAGCTGATGTCGTTTAAATTAACCAAAGAACTTATAAAGCAAATAACTGCACTTATCCAACAAAAGGATGATATTACCTTGCTTAAAATCTTAGGTGATGAACATTATGCTGATATTGCTGAACTTTTAAATGATTTAAGTCTAAGCGAAGCTACCTACATTATTAAATTACTTGATAGCGAATTGACTTCTGATATTTTAATGGAAATAGATGAAGATATTCGTGAAAAAATTCTAAAAGAACTCTCAGCTAAAGAAATTGCCGAAGAGTTGGAAGAGTTAGATACCGATGATGCTGCAGACATGATTGCAGAATTACCCGAAGAGCGTCAAGAAAAAGTTATTTCTGAAATTGAAGATGAAGAACATGTAAAAGACATTGTAGAACTATTGACTTATGATGAAGATTCTGCCGGGGGTTTAATGGCAAAAGAATTGGTGAAAGTCAATGAAAATTGGAATGTGACTCAATGTGTTAGAGAAATGCGAATACAAGCTGAAAACGTTACTCGCGTACATTCAATTTATGTTGTAGATAATGATAATAAGCTAAAAGGGCGCTTATCTTTAAAAGATTTATTGGTTACTCCTAATGAAACGCATATTTCTGAAGTATATATTCCCAAAGTTGATTCAGTCAATGTTCATGAAAAAGCTGAAGATGTAGCTTTAATTATGCAAAAATATGATTTGGAAGCCATTCCTGTAGTCGATGATAATCATAAATTAATGGGTAGAATTACCATTGATGATATTGTTGATGTAATTAAAGAAGAAGCTGAAAAAGATTATCAATTAGCTGCTGGTATTACTGAAGATGTTGAGGCAGATGATACCATTTGGGAACATACCCGAGCTAGATTACCTTGGTTATTTTTAGGTTTACTTGGTGGTATTGGTGCAGCTGCTATTATGGGTGGTTTTGAAGATTTAATCAAGAATCACGCTATTCTGTTCTTTTTTACCCCATTAATTGCTGCAATGGCTGGCAATGTTGGTGTACAGTCATCGGCAATTATCGTTCAAGGTCTTGCAAACAATGATTTAAAAGGAAGTATTAGTAATCGGTTGTTAAAAGAATTTTCATTATCTATTGTAAACGGACTCATACTATCAATTTTATTATTTGTATTTACTTGGTTTTTGCATGATAATATACTAACCTCTTCAGCTATTTCTATTTCATTACTTGCTGTAATTATTATGGCTGGAATTATTGGCACATTTATCCCTCTATTTTTAGACAAACGCGGTATAGATCCTGCTATTGCTACAGGTCCTTTTATTACTACCAGTAATGATATTTTTGGAATTTTAATTTACTTTATGATTGCTAAAACGATATTGGGCATTTAATTTATTTGTAGCTCTCTAATAAACTAAAAAAATCTTTTAAACTTATATCAAAATATTTACAGATAGTTGAAAGTGTAACAATGGAAATATTTGTTTTACCCTGTTCTATTCTTGCTAGATGAATACCAGTATCTACATAAAAATCGTCTAGAGTTATGGCAGTATCTTTTCGTATTTGTTTAATACAAAGGGCTATTTTTTTTAAT
>CAZHYX010000299.1:0-3948 GCA_964536675.1 uncultured Flavobacteriaceae bacterium | reverse complement strand
GTAGATAAGATTAGATTATATATTATGGGGATTTAATGTTGGGGTGAGTATATGTGTCTATCGTAAGCACCTTGCTTAGAGTTAGTTTGTTTCAAAGAAAAACCAACTTTCAAAATGAGTTTACAAATTTAAACGCAGAGAAGAAAAAGAAAATCCTTCTCAGTAAACGCCAACAGACTGACTAAACACAGCAAGAGAGAAACCCTTAAAAACTCAACAGACTTCCGTTGAAACTTTAAGGACATTAGAAACACGACAACATAACAAAACGTAGTAGAGAAATAAGTGACCCAGCCGCGTTTATTTCGCTATAATTTATAAAATAAAAAAACTGTTAAAAAGTTGAGAGATGAAAAAGGTCACTTATTTCTATACTCGACCGTTAAGAGTCAATCTGCAAAACAACTTATTAGTAATTACACTCTACTAAACTTGTGGCATAAACAACTATTTTCTATAGGTATGTTAGAATGACATAAATATATAGTTGGAATAAAATGAAAAAAAAAGTATTAGATTTATTTTGTGGCTGTGGGGGTATGTCTCTCGGTTTTGAAAAAGCAGGCTTTAATATTATATTAGGTGTAGATATATGGCATCCTGCTTTAAAAACATTTAAAAACAACCACTCAAACTCACAAACCATATGTGGAAACTTAAGTGATATCTCTCCATTAGCTATTCAAAATGAATACTTACAAGAAGGAGTTGATGTAATTATTGGAGGGCCTCCTTGTCAAGGTTTTTCTATCTCAGGAAAGAGAGATATAAATGATCCTCGGAATAAGTTATACCAATCCTTTGTCTCATATGTTGCACATTTTAAGCCCAAAGCTTTTGTAATGGAAAATGTTCCAAATCTAGTTTCAATGAACAAAGGTCTCGTAAAAGATGAAATTATTAAAGAGTTCGAAAACATTGGATATAAGATTACATATAAAATATTATTAGCTTCTGATTTTGGTGTTCCACAAAATAGAAAACGTGTTTTTTTTATTGGACTATTAAATACTGAAAGTGACTTTGTATTTCCTACTGCTACACATTCTGAATTTAAAATAACTTCTGCTCAAGCGATTAGTGACTTACCGGAGTTTGAACTTGACAATGGTTCCCCTTATAATATAAAACATCAAAGTGATTATCAGAAAAAAATACGAGATAAATCCCGAGGGATTTATAATCATCAATTAACAAAACATACGGAAAAAACAAAAGAGACAATTGCATTAGTACCTGATGGTGGAAATTATAAAAGTTTACCAAAAGAATTACAAGAAATAAGAAAAGTAAATATTGCGTGGACAAGGCTTAATAGTCAAAAGCCAAGTTTTACGATTGACACTGGACATAGGCACCATTTTCATTATAAATTTAATAGAATACCAACTGTTAGAGAGGCTGCAAGAATTCAATCATTTCCTGATAATTTCATTTTTCATGGAACTAAGACTGATCAAGAAAAACAAGTAGGTAATGCTGTACCACCTATGCTAGCTCAAGCTTTAGCAAATCAACTAATTAATCAAATAGGCTAACAAAATGTATAACACACCCGATAAATATTTTTTACGTATTCACCATAGTAGACCTAGGTTTAAAAATAATCAAGAAGAAGTGCTAATATATATTGCAACAGAAATTAGCAAACTACAAGAAATGAATAAAAAAGACTTTAAAATTAAAGTCAATAATGCTTTAAAACTATTTCCAGGAAATTCTAATAAGTCTCAGAAAACTATAGATAATTGGAGAACAGAAATTTCTTCTTTTTTTGGTTTAATTCAACGAAACAAAAATGATGATAAAAGTCTACCATCAATTATGGCTAAAAAGTTAGCGAATGAACAAGATTTAATTCAATTTTATAAATATTTTCTCTTTTATTTTCAATATCCAGGAGGACATTTAAAATCTCAAGAAAATAAAAAATTAATTGAAAACCATGTGCGTTTTAAACCGGCAAACTATATTATAAAAGTCTTAGAAGAAGGTGAGAAAATAACTAATGGAAGATTTTTTATAAATAAAGCAGAGTTAACACACTGTATATTTAATGACTTACGTGTAACAAGAGACAATAGACCACCTAGTGAGGTTGTAGAATTATTACTAACAAATAGAAAAAATAAGTTTGATTACGATTGGTCAGGAGATGTAATTAGATATGCTGGAGACATTTTAGACTATATGTTAATAGCAGATTTACTTGTGTCACATGATGCACAAAAATTTTACATTAATAATACAGAAAAAGAAGCCGTAGCATCATTCATAAGTAACGAAACACAATGTGATGTTTATTCCAAATTTTACAATCAAGAAGATATTGAAACGATAGAAATAACAAACTTATTACCAGAATGGTTTGATTATGTAAATACTGACTTGCATGAAGGAATATTTAAAACGGATTTGTATAAATACTTAGGTATAGAAGAAGCTTCATATAAAAGTTTGGTTCAGGATGCTATAGATGAATTTCATAACAAGATATCAAATAAAGAAGAAGTGAAGACAAAAGAAATAGGAGATTTTGGAGAAGGACTTGTTTTAGGTCATGAAAAGATGAGAGTTAAAAATGGGGGTCAAAAAAAATTAATTCATTTAATACAAAAGATACCAACACAATTTGCTGTCGGCTATGATATTCAATCAGTTGAATTAAATAAAACAAAGCGATATATAGAAGTAAAAACTACAGTTAGTAGCAAAAGAATTAATTATTTTAATTTTCATTTAACACCTAATGAATGGGATGTAGCTACAACACTACAAGACAACTATTTTGTATATAGACTATCGATAACAAAAGGTGGTACAGAATTAAGAATGTTAAGAAATCCTGTTAGCCTTTACAAACAAGATAAAATAACTATGAGTCCAAGAGATGGGGCTGATATCAAGTTTAGTGATGATGTTAGTGAAACTACGGAGCTTTTATTATGGGAAGATTAAGAGTGCTTTCCCTCTTTAGTGGTTGTGGAGGAATGGATTTAGGGCTACAAGGTGGTTTTGAATATTTAAATAATAATTTTAAAGAGCTTTCTATAGAAATTTTACTCGCCATAGATAACGATCCATACGCAGCTAAAATATATAATGAAAACTTTTCTCATGAATGTATTGTTAAAGATGTAAAAGATTTAGAACATACGGAATTACCAAGTCATGATATTTTACTTGGTGGATTTCCTTGCCAATCATTTTCAATTCTTGCACAGAATCCTCCTAGATTAGGTATAAAAGATGAGAAAGGTGAGTTATTTTTTGAAATGTGTAAAATCTTGAAAGAAAAACAACCTAGGTTTTTTGTTGCTGAAAATGTCAAGGGGATTTTATCGGCTAATAAGAAAGAAGCTTTCCCCTTAATAATTAAAAAATTTGAGGAGAGTGGATATCATGTCAAATTTAAATTACTCAATTCATCTGATTTTGGTATCCCACAAAAAAGAGAAAGAGTATTTATAATAGGTTTTAAAAATGAAGAAGATTATCAAAATTTTTCATTTCCCGTACCTATCACAAAAGAAGATAAAATTCCTTTGAAAACTGTTCTTCAAAATAATATTATTGAAAAATATTATTTTAGTGAACGTGCAGTTGAAGGTATGAAACGTGTTCAACATAAAATGAATAAAGGACGAGCACAAAATATAGAATTACCTTGTAATACAATAAGTGCTCACCTTTCAAAAGTTAGTTTAAATAGTACTGATCCCGTTTTATTAGAAAATGGAAAGTATAGACGCTTTACACCTCGTGAGGCGGCTAACATTCAATCTTTCCCAAATGATTTTCAATTTGAATCAGTTTCTGAGAATAGACAATATAAAGCGATTGGAAATGCAGTTCCTCCTGTCTTGATGTGGCATATAAGTAATTCATTGATGGATATTGTGTAAACATAGTGAGTAAGACATCTTAACAAATACGAGGAACGAATAA
>CAZHYX010000298.1:0-3951 GCA_964536675.1 uncultured Flavobacteriaceae bacterium | reverse complement strand
AGGTGTCCTATGTGGAACATGTCGAATGTTCCATAGGTTATGATTGTTTTTTTAGTTTTCAATTTATTTTAGCCTTTAACAATAAATATTCATCTGGAGTACCACAAAATATAATTTCATTTAATAAAATTTTAGAGTAACGAATATCTTTATTTCCTTTTATAAGATAGTTATACATAGGAGCAATATAATATTCATTCTTACTTTTATCTTGTTTTCTTATGAGTAGATTAAATACATCTTTAAAGTCTTTTGAATATTTAAAATAATACAATCCACTACTACATAAATTAGATATTCTTTCTTTTTCTGTTGTCTTAATAACTTTATTACTTTTTTCATTTTCAGGTAATACAAAAGACCAATGTTCACCTTCAGCTTCAAAAACTTCTAAATACCCATCTAAACTATTAAAATCTAGTTCCGAAGGAAGTGTAAAATTAGGTCTAAATGTATCAATATTAAAAATAAGTATATCTTCGTCATCTTTTATTTTTCTATCTTCTAGTCCAAGATATACCGTATGTGCTTGACCTTCTGTAGCCTCTTTTAGTTCTACTAGTTCATAAGAATGTACACCCATTTTTAAACATTCGTTTTCTATAAAACTTTTTGTGTTATTAATATCTCTATAAATAAAAAGAATATTACAACTATCAAAATACTTTTTAAAACTATTAACTGCATGAAAAAATACACTATTTTCATCTACTTCTAACATATACTTAGGTTTTGTATAACCTGCCTTTGCAAACCTACTACTTAAACCTGCCATAGGGAATACTATTGTCATTTAAATACCTTTCTTCATTATTTCATACAGTCTAAAAGCATTACCAAGTAATGCAAATTGTTTATCTATATCATCATCATGAAGTGCTAGCATCGAAATAAAGAGATGAATCATTATTGCGTACATTTCATTATTATCAGTTAACTTAAATTTTTTCAAAAATGATTTTTGTATTTGAATAACTTCATTTGATATATCAAGTTTAAATTTTATATTATAATTATCATATTTACAAGTATAAAAACCTGAAATGATGAAATCATACATTCCTATTACCGAGTGCATCATTTTAGCAAAATCATATCTTTCATCTCCATAAACACTTAAGTTATTTTCAAAATCTATACCTCTAGGATCAAAAGTTTTAATTTCATTTGATTTAAAATCATACATAATATTACTAAAGCAAAAATCACCATGTATAAATTTAAAGTTACAATTTTTTATATCTATATATGTATTTAAATCATTTATTATAAAGTTCAATGATGGAAATTCTAAACCATTAAAAATCCATTTTTTATTTAAATCTATATTATTATTTTTTGCAAACTTATCTATTCTTGTATTCGTTTTATGTCTATAATCAAAATTTATATTCATATCGTTTGTTTGATTTAAATGTAATTTTGTCAAAAACATTTCTAAAGAATTAAATATTTTTTGCCAAACATACAAAGGTAGTTTACCAAATACATATAATTCTGAAAGTGTTGAAGTATACAAATATTCAGTTTTGTATGATTGATTATCTTCTCTTGCATAGAAACGAGGAACATAAAGTGAAAGGTCAATAGGAAATTTTTTAAACCAATTAATTTCAGCATCAAGCTTACCTACCAGTATAGAAGCTTTTTCAACATATCCATTCTCTATAACTAAACTGTTAAAAGCTCTTTGTGTTGTAATATTTTTTTTGGAATGAAAATAATTTGTAACAAGACCAAAATCTAACCAAGTATCATTTTGTATAGTTTTTAAAGGCATCTCTTCTGAATACTTTACTAAAGCAGAAATAAAAGAATATTTTGTCTTAACTAATGCTTGTATAAATTTATATGGGTTAGATATATTAAAGTAACCACTAAGAATATAGTTTTTCATATTTTCTGTAATTGGTTCGCTAAAATTCAACAATGGCTTATTGTTAGATATTAAATAAGTCCAATCATAACTAGTTTCTACCAATGAACTACTAACACTATCTGGAACATCATTAAGAGATTTAAAATAAGTATCGCCATGCAATATTTTTAATGAACCAGATATAGGAAAATTCATATTTACCACATAAGTAATAGATTCACCTAAACTTAAGCCATCAGGCACAAATAATATCTCTATTTCTAATTTTTCTAATTTCTCTTTATCATATAAAGGCAAATCAAAAGTTTCTGGTAATGAAATTACAATTTTTTCATCATAGTCTGTAAAAAGATTAGCTTGATATTTATATAACCTTTTACCTCCAAGTGGAAGAAACGAAGGTGGAATTTTACCAAACTCTGATTGTAATTCAGGGTTTACATATTTTGCAGAAGTTAGGAGTATCACTTATTACCCCCATCCTTATACGGATTTTCTTTTGCTAATAATGTTTTTATTTCGTCATATGACATACTTTCAAACTCAGAAGGTCTGATTGATTTGTCATCTACATAAAACCCCTCAAATCCACACCAAGGTTTTCCTACTAGAACTTCATCATATGGCACTTTATATTTATCTAGCCATTGTGTAATAGTTGGTAGTGTATGTATGTTTATTTTTCCAATATTCCCTTCGTAAGTTCTCATATTTCTACTGGTAAAAATAGTAATCTTGAATCCCATCTCTTTATATTTTACAAGCTGTTTTATGACTTCTGTATTTGGAAGTTTATTTTTATATTCTGCTTCAGAATCAATTGTAATTGTGCCATCTAGGTCTATTATTAAGTTTTTCATTTTTTACTCATTAAGGAATTAAAAAATAATTTAATTTTTTCTTTTTCATTATTTGAAATATTTAATTTCTTTAAATCAATATCTATTTCTTTAGAGATATCGAAATAATGCATTCTTGAAACTTTATGCATGTTTCGTAATAATGTTGGCTTCTGAGAAGGGTAGATATTATTTATAACCATCCACAAGAGCAATAATTGATGCCCATCTACTTTATATCCTGAAAAGAATAATAATTTACCTCTCTCTATTGATTCTTTCCAAATTTCTGACATTTTTATCATAGTATCTCTTTTACCATAATAGAATTGATCTTGTACTCCATAAGCACCAAAATCTACAGATATTTCATCATTTTTCAAGTTTAATAAATTTTCTATTGGTAAAGTTCCGTTTAAACCTATATCTGGTCTACATCTAAAAATATAATCATATTTTATGCCTAACTTAATTTCATGCTCAAGTAGCATTTTATGGGATTTATAAATTCCATAAAACATTTTTGCTTGATTATAATGACCTCTAGTTGTGTAATTTTCCTTTAAAATACCTAATTGAGATAAGAAATCATTTTCATTTTCTATTAATATATTACTACTAGGTAAAATTTCTTTTATAGAGTTTCCATCATATTTATCATATATAGGGGTATTTAACTTATTAAATAGAATAGGAAATAACTTTTGTAAATCTTTTTTTGATTTAATTAAAGTTGGACATACTCTATCTTTTTCCCATCCAAAAATTCTTCCTGCCCACGTATCTCCAGCACTTACCAATCCAGGCCATATTTGCCATTCATCCCAAGTATGTACAAAAACATCCGCATCATGAGGTATAGCTATTTTATTTAAGATATCTTTAATTGCACTTGTATTTACTCTAAACATTCCAGATATGCAAATAGCAATTTTGGGATTTCTTTTTTTTCTTTTCATATCTAGTTTAATTGACTGAGATAAAACATCATTTATATTTTTGTATAATTGTTTTGATTTAAAATTATCTGACAAGTTGTAACTAATAATAGCTAATAATTTTTGTATATAATTATAAACTTTTTTATCAATAATAAAAAAACTATTATCATTTTCTAAAAAATAATTTGAAATTATTGTTATTAAGTATAACTTTCTTTGTAAATTCATTCCTGTATAGTCCCAACATAAAAGAATGCTTTCTTTTCCTAATTCCTTGGAAAGTAATTTTTTT
>CAZHYX010000297.1:0-3951 GCA_964536675.1 uncultured Flavobacteriaceae bacterium | reverse complement strand
AAACAACTAAACATTGATTCTATATCCAACATATTTCTCACCAATCGCTCAATATGTAGTGTTATCAAAAACCAACAATGTTATTTTCGAAGTAGAAGATAACTATCAAAAACAAACCTACAGAACACGTTGCTATATTTATAGTGCAGACGGAAAACAATTGTTGAATATTCCGATACAACACAAACAAATTAAAAAAACGAAGGATATAAAAATTGATACTAGTTTTCATTGGCAAAAACAACATATAAAAGCTTTACAGATAGCATATAGATATTCACCTTATTTTGAATTTTATGAAGACGATGTACTGTCTATTTTTGATAAAACACCCTTATTTTTATTAGATTTGAATATAAAGTGTCAAGAAGTAATGTTTGATTTATTACAATTAGAAATCCCTTATACTCACACCAAAGAATATATAAAGGAATATACAGATAGTATTGATATACGCTTTTTAGCAGATGCTAAATCTAAACAGCACTATAATTTTGATAAATACATTCAAGTATTTTCTGATAAGCACGGATTTATTGAAAATTTAAGCATATTAGATTTACTATTTATGGAAGGTCCTAATGCACTGAATTACCTAGAGAATCAAACTATTGAATTTATTTGATGGAAGTTCTTAGATTTACAATCCATTATAGTTTACACCTTATTTTTCCAGGAGTCATTGCTTATGTTTTTTTTAAAGAGTATTGGAAAAAAGCATGGTTATTATTATTACTTACCATGTTGATTGATTTAGACCATTTATTAGCAACTCCAATATTTGACGCTAATAGATGTAGTATAAATTTTCATCCATTACATACTTATATAGCTGGAATGGGATATATATTACTACTATTCTTTAAAAAAACAAAAATTATAGCAATCGGATTATTACTACACTTGCTTACAGATGCAATTGATTGTTTATGGTTATAATTTATATTACCTGCTAGGTTTAATTTTGATTACCTTTTCAATACATTCAAAACCCATGCAATGATAAAAAAACCAATTCCCGTAATAATAGGTGGTAACATTACTTTTGGCGCATAAAAACCTCCGATATAAATCATGGCAATTCCTAAAATAATTAATAGAATTGCTGCAATTGAAAGCACACTGTTTTTTTTCATGTTATTAGATTTTAATTCATTGGTATAGGTGGTGGTCCTTCAGGTATAATAGCTTTATACACTTCATCACCTTTACGTTTTTTATATTCAGCTTTTACTTTCGTTACCAGTTTAGGATTTTCAAATAGATCAAGCATGGTCATTGCCATTGCTTTTGATGCATAGAGCATTCCTTTATGACCTATTGACATTCCGCCACAAGCTACAACCGCCCATGAATGCCAAGGTGTATCTTTAGGTGCTGTAGTAACACCAAGATTGATATTAGCCACATTCCAACTAACATCACCAACATCAGTCGATCCACCTCCAGGATGTTCTTTTGTTGCTTTTAATGGTTTAATTGAGCTATCCATACCAACTTGTTCTTTGCCGGTAACTTCTTGAATTTTTTTGCCAAAAGCTATTTCTTCATTAGTATAACCAATAGGACCTAATAGTTCTAGATTTTTCTGCATAATTTCTCCACCGGTACGATTAACTAAAACTTCATAAATACCGGAAATTAAAGACACTTTATAATCAACATTTGCCATAATGGCCGCACCTTTAACCATTTCCATAGTACGTTCATAGACAGGCATCATTCCTGAACGTTTAGTATCTCGAACCCGCATCCATAAACGTGCATAATCAGGTACAACATTAACAACTTGTCCGCCATCTTGAATATGATAATGCATTCTAACCGTTGGTTTTACATGTTCACGGTAATAGTTAATTCCGGTAGTGTATAATTCAAGAGCATCAGAAGCACTTCTACCGTTCCAAGGATCACCGGAAGCATGTGCTGCTTGTCCGAAAAACTCAATTTTATAATCAACCAAGGCTAATGATGTTTGTACATCAGCTTTAATCTCAGCTGCAGGATGCCAACTAATATTTACATCAACGTCATCCCATAAACCTTCACGAACCATCAATATTTTACCAAAATATTTTTCTTCAGAAGGTGTTCCTAGAAATTTTATAGTGCCTTTAATTTTTCCTTTTTCTATCAATTCTTTAATGGCAATAGCTGCACCTAGACTTCCTGCTCCAAAAAGATTATGTCCACAACCATGTCCGGCAGCACCTTTTTCTAAAGCTTCTTTTGTAGGTTGTGCTTTTTGTGAAATACCAGGTAAAGCATCAAATTCACCCAATACACTAATTACCGGTTTGCCAGAGCCATAAGTTGCTACAAAAGCTGTTGGCATACCAGCTACACCGCGTTCTACTTTAAATCCGTTCTTTTCAGCATAATCAGCTAATAAATTTGATGATTTTGTTTCTTCAAAAGCAGTTTCGGCATTTGCCCATATTTCATCACTAATACTGATTAGTTCTGATTTATGATTTTTGACAGATTGTTGAATTGTAATTTTGTTTTTTGAAAGTTTTTTCTTTTGTGGAAATACTAAAAAACAAATGAATAGACTAATTAGGAATAAGAGTTTGGTTTTCATGATTAGGTATTTGAATTTGTCTTTAAAGTTACGAATATATTCTAAATTATTGTAAGGCTTCCTTTAGTATCGTTACAGGATGTTTCGCCAAACGTTTGGTTCCATCATAAATTTGATGTCGGCAACTTGTACCTGATGCACTAATAATAGTTTGTGTATCAAATTTTCTAATTTTAGAGAATAATGATTGTTCGCCAACTTTCATACTGATTTCATAATGCTCTTTTTCATATCCAAAAGAACCTGCCATACCACAACATCCTGAATTTATAATAGTTACTTTATAATTTTCAGGAATAGTAAGCATACTAAAAGTAGCTTCAGTACTTGACAATGCTTTTTGATGACAATGCCCATGAATCTTAATAACTTTAGAGGTATTCTTAAACTGATTGGATTTGATATTCCCTTTTAAAAATTCATTTTTAATAAACTCCTCAACAGTAAAAGTATGTTTGGCTATTTGTTTTGCGGCTTCTTTATCATCTACTAGGCGTAAATATTCATCTCTAAAGGTCAATATAGCAGAAGGTTCAATACCTACTAAAGGCGTATCTTCAGTTATTAGATCTTTAAAAATGTCAATATTTTTGTTTGCAATAGCTTTGGCTTCATCTAAAAATCCTTTTGAAATATGACTTCGCCCACTTTCTTCATTATCTTCTAAAACCACACAATAGCCCAATGCATCTAACAATTTGATAGTGTCTATACCTATTTGGGCATCATAATAGTTGGTAAATTCATCACAAAAAAGATATAATTTTTTATTGTTTTGATGGTTATTTTTAAGGCTAAATTGATTTTTTTTATACCAACTATGTAACGTTTGTTTTGCTAGTTTGGGCATTTTTCTTTTTAAAGGAATGCCTAAAATAGATTTAGTTAATATATTATCAATTAGAATATTAGTTAAACTAGGAAATTTACTTCCCAGTTTGTTATACTTTACATTATTGGCAAATAATTTTGTTCTTAAGGATGGTGGATTCTCTTTTTGATACTGATACAAAAACTCCGCTTTAAAACTAGCCACATCAACATTACTCGGACATTCACTTGCACAGGCTTTACAACTCAAACAAAGATCAAAGACTTCTTTTAATTCATGTTGATCGAATTTATTAGGTTTGTCGGAATGTGTTAAAAATTCACGTAAAGCATTGGCTCTGGCTCTGGTCGTATCTTTTTCATTTAAGGTAGCTCTATAACTAGGGCACATAGTACCACCAGCACTTGATAATTTTCTACAATCACCAGATCCATTACATTTTTCTGAAGCTCTTAAAATTCCTAAAGAGTCTGAAAAGTCTAATATAGTTTCTATTTCCGGTTCTTTTCTATCAATTTCATAACGTAAAGAGGCA
>CAZHYX010000296.1:0-3965 GCA_964536675.1 uncultured Flavobacteriaceae bacterium | reverse complement strand
AAGAGTTTAAGCAAAAAATAACATTACAGTTAGATACTAAGCCAAAAACTAATATTGATGTTCAAAGCCTAAATAGATTAATGGGAAGTTTACGTGAAATAAAATTACCCGAAGAAATGAAATTATTAAAGAAAGCTATTGATATTTCTGCTATTGGGCAAATTGAAATAATGAAAGCTATGCACCCTAACATGTCTGAGACTGAAATACAAGGTGTTCATGAGTTTGTATATAAAAAATATGGTGCAGAGTATGAAGGCTATCCTTCAATTGTAGGAGCTGGTAATAACGGATGTGTATTACATTATATTAAAAATAATAAAACAATGGTTGGTAATGAATTGGTTTTAATGGATCTTGGTGCTGAATATCATGGCTATACTGCTGATGTTACTCGTACTATACCAGCTAATGGAAAATTTTCACCTGAACAAAAAGCAATTTATGATTTGGTTTACGAAGCTCAAGAAGCCGGTATTGCTGAAGCCAAAGTTGGTAATCCTTTTAATACGCCAAATGCTGCAACACGGACAGTTATTAATAAAGGATTGTTTCAATTAGGAATTACAAAATCAATTGATGAAAATCATAATTATTATCCACATGGTTCATCACATTATTTAGGTTTAGATGTGCATGATGCAGGTTCTTATGGTCCTTTTAAAACGAATATGGTCATTACCGTTGAACCAGGAATTTATATTCCTGAAGGAAGCCCCTGCGATAAAAAATGGTGGGGAATTGCTGTACGGATTGAAGATGATATTTTAATTACAGATGATGGCCCAGTAAATTTATCTGCCAGAGCACCTAGAAAATCTGATGAAATAGAGAAATTGATGAAGCAAGAGAGTGTATTGGATGCGTTTGTATTGCCTAAATTAGATTAAAAGGTTGATTTCATATGTCATTGCGAGCCCGCCTGCCGGCGAGGCAGGACGTAGGGGATGCCTGTGCTGAACTCGTTTCAATATGGCAATCTGTTAATTATTATGAGATTGCTTCGTTTCTCTCGCAATGACATGCTATTTTTAAAGATGATATGATGATTATAACTCAACCAATTCTTGACCTCTTAACAAATCTTCAATAGTTTCTCGTTTACGAATTAAATAATCTTTTCCGTTTTTAACTAAGATTTCTGCTGGTCTATAACGCGAATTATAATTTGACGACATAGAAAAACAATAAGCCCCAGTATTGCTAAAACATAAAATATCACCTTCTGTTATTTCACTGATTCTTCTATTTGCACCAAAGGTGTCAGTTTCACAAATATACCCTACAACTGTATAAAAACGTTCTTTATCTTTCGGATTAGAAATGTTTTCAATATGATGATAAGCATCATAAAACATGGGTCGTATCAAATGATTCATACCGCTATCAACACTGGCAAATACTGTTGACGTTGTTTGTTTTACCACATTTACGTTTACTAAAAACTTACCGGCTTCACTTACCAAAAACTTACCAGGTTCAAACATTAATGTAAGATCTTTTCCTAATTCTTTACAGAACTTATTAAAGCGCTTAGAAAGTTTTTCGCCTAATTCTTCAATATCAGTTTGAATATCTCCTTCTTTATAAGGGACTTTAAACCCACTACCAAAATCAATTGATTCTAAGTTTTTTAGTGTTGCACCAGCATTGAATAAGATTTCAGTAGCACGTAAAAATGCATCAACATCATAAATATCAGAACCCGTATGCATGTGAATTCCTGTAATTAACATTCCCGTATTATCAACAACACGATGAATATGTGGTAATTGATGAATGGAAATACCAAATTTAGAATCAATATGACCAACAGAAATTTTGCTATTCCCACCTGCCATGATATGTGGATTCATACGAACACAAACAGGAACTTTAGGGTATTTTTGTCCGAATTGCTCTAAGATAGAAAGATTATCAATATTGATTTGAACGCCTAATTCCATGGCTTGTTCTATCTCTTCTAGAGATACTCCATTAGGTGTAAAAATAATATCTTTTGGGTCAAAACCTGCTTTTAATCCTAATTGGACTTCTTGTACTGAAACGGTATCCAATCCAGCATTTAAAGAGTTGAATAGTTGTAAAATATTCACATTAGGCAATGCTTTTACGGCATAATTAATCTTCAATTTTTTTACACTAGAAAAGGCATTGGTCATACGTTTATATTGTGATTCTATTTTATCAGCATCATAGACATATAAGGGACTATCATATTTTTTAACTAGTGATAATAAGAGTTTTCTATTCATTTAATAAAATTATAAGTGGTAAAAATAGGTAACTGATGTTAATCTTAAAAACTTTTTAGAAGATTATCACAAAATGATAAGATTTGTTGTAAAATGTTCTTTATATAATCAATTGAAATTGATTGCGCTTTGTCACTTTGAAGGTTTTTTCGAAATAAAATGAAGAAAAAATGTATAGAGAAGCATTAGTAATTTAAAGGGTTTTGATAAACCTCTTTAGTCGGTACAAGAACTGACATTTCTGAAACTATTTTAACTTAAAATACACAAGAGGGTACATTTAGTATATTTTTTCGAAAATCAGATAGTTAATTAGATGTCAATTTATATCTTGCAATAATGAAACTAGAAACATCTTTTTTTACAGCTAAAGTATGAAACAACAGTTGCCTTAAAAAAACAATCATGAAACGGAGAAACTTTATCACAAATGCAGCAGCAGCTAGTACTTTACCGTTTATACCTAATACCTTTGTAAGTGAATTTACTACTCCGGAAGAATTGCTTAAAAAACATCTCCCTGTCAATTTTACTAGAGATGGCTTAAATCTTTCTCCATCACTTTATTCTACTTTACTTGAACAGTTAGTCCACAACAAGAATTTTCAGCCTGATTCTTATGGGCTAGGAGGTATGATACATCAGTTTGAAGAGAAAGTAGCAAAAGCTTTAGGAAAAGAAAAAGCTATTTATATGCCCACTGGTACTTTGGCAAATCATATAGCATTACGTAAACATTGTGGTATTAAGAAAAGAGCCATTGTTCAATATGAATCACATATTAATAGAGATTCTGGAGATTGTGCAACTACTTTAAGTGGTATCAATATGATTGCCTTAGGTCGAGAAAAACTTATGTTTGATACTACTGAATTGAAGAGTATTTTAAATGATAGTAATGAAGGAAAAGTAAAGACCCCAATTGGTGTAATATCATTAGAAACACCCGTAAGACGAAAATATTTACAACGTATCCCATTCGACGAAATTGAAAAGGTAACATTAATTGCTAGTAAAAATAATATTGCAACGCATTTAGACGGAGCACGATTATACATTGATGCAGCATATTCGAAAAAAAAAGTAAGCGATTATACAAAGCTTTTTGACACAGTATATCTCAGTTTGTATAAATCATTTAACTCTATTTCAGGAGCTATTCTTGCAGGTCCAAAATCCCTCATTAGTGATTTACATAATGAGCGTCGTATGTTTGGAGCTGGATTACCGTCTTCTTGGCCACAAATTGCTGTGGCCAATTACTTTTTTGATAACTATGAAGATCGTTATAAAAAAGCTTTAAGCCAATTCGGAATGCTTAAAATTTTATTAGAGAAAACAGGAAAGTATCAAATAAAAGCATTTAAAAATGGAAGTAATCTCTATAAATTCATTTTGTCTAAAGATATTAATCCTGCATTGGTAAATGAAAAGATGGTCAAGCATAAGATCATATTTCCTAAATGGAATAAAGTAGACAAATGCTTTTATATTAAGATGAATGATTCTTTAGTGTATAACGATATGAAATTAATTGCAGATGCATTCCTTTAATTTCAACAAAAATTTGTACAAATAACCTAAAAATAAAGTATCTAAAAAAACTAACAAAAATCATGTTTTTTGTGTATCTTAGGAGTAGTTTTTAGATGCTTTAAAAAATAAATTATTAATAAAGCAATATTATTATAATTATTTATTTTTATTATT
>CAZHYX010000295.1:0-3965 GCA_964536675.1 uncultured Flavobacteriaceae bacterium | reverse complement strand
GTTAATTGGGTTATTGAGTAAAAAAGTTGATTGAGTTTTTATATTTTTTCAATCAAACTTGGTAAGTTTTCAAAACCTTCAGATAGTGTTTCATATATTTCTTTTACTATTGTTTCTTCAAGTGTTTTACTAACCGTAAGATCAAACAGTTTGCATTTCATTAGTTGAAACCAACTCTTTTTTCCCAAATTGAACTGCTCTTTTAATTCATCAATTTCATTAAAAATAATTTCTTGTCCATAACCTAATTCAGTCAGATTGTCAATAATTCCATTCAGTTTATTATGTAAATTAACTCTATCAGAAATTTCAAATTCATCTTCTTTTTTCGGTTCAAATGTATAATATTCATTTATTTCTTCGATTTCTTGATCAATAACAAATAATTCAGTTTCTTTTTCCTCTGATGTTGAACATCCAACTGTGTTACAAGTTTTTTCATGCTCAAACTTTTCTTGTTCCACTTCTTTTCGAAGGACATTAAGAAAGAATAATTTATCCTTATTACGATTAAAGTTATAGAGTTTAGATGTTAGATTGTCTTTCAAATGTTTAATATCACAAATTATAGCTCCACTGAAAAAACCATCAATAAACCTTTCTGCTTCTTTTTCTACGATGTTCATTTTTTTAAACTATCTACAACTATTTAAAATAACTCAATTTCTTAACCTCTCAATCCAAAAGATATAATTTTTTCTTATCATAATCTATCACAGCTTTTCCTTTTTCTAAAATATCAGCACCAATAATTCCGTTTACTGGTTTTGCATTTTGTTTGGTGAGTGCATTATTGATATGTGTTAGATTTAATAATACTAGATTAACTTTTTTAAGCTTATAATCACCAATCTTTATTTTGTTCTTTTTTGAAATTTGGGTATCAATTTCTCCTTCGCCAGCACCAGCAGCTTTATGGTCAGAATCTTCTGTAATTAGATTGAATTTTTCAATTTCATCAAAACCAACACATGAATTTGAAGCGCCAGTATCTAAAATAAACTGACCTTTTTTACCATTTATCTTTGCTTTAATCTCAAAATGATTGGTCGCTGTTTTTTTAAGTTTAATACAATGATAGCTCTTGTTGGTTAAGAAATGTTTAAGACTCATTTATAGTACAGACTTAAATTGTTTTAAAAACCGGACATCATTTTCAAAAAACATTCTAATATCTGGTATTTGATATAATAACATTGCAATGCGTTCAATTCCCATTCCGAAAGCAAAACCACTATATTTCTCAGGATCAATATTGGTATTTTTTAATACATTAGGATCCACCATACCGCAACCCATAATTTCTAACCAGCCTGTACCTTTGGTAATTCTATAATCGGTTTCTGTTTTTAATCCCCAATAAATGTCAACCTCAGCACTTGGTTCAGTAAACGGAAAATAGGAGGGACGCAATCTAATTTTAGATTTCCCAAACATTTCTTTGGTAAAATAGATCAATGTTTGTTTTAAATCGGCAAACGATACATCGGTATCAATATATAAGCCTTCCACTTGATGAAAAATACAATGTGAGCGTGCTGAGATATCTTCGTTTCTAAATACACGTCCAGGAGAGATAGTTCTTATAGGAGGCTCGTTGTTTTCCATATAGCGAATTTGTACAGATGAGGTATGCGTTCGCAATAACATATCTTTTTCAACATCCTTAGATTTTTCTACAAAGAAAGTATCTTGCATATCTCTTGCTGGATGATATTCAGGTAAGTTCAATGCCGTAAAATTATGCCAGTCATCTTCAATTTCCGGACCTTCAGAAATGGTAAAACCAATACGAGAAAATACATCGATAATTTGATTTTTAACTATAGAAATAGGATGACGAGAACCCAATTCAATAGGCTCGGAAGGTCTTGTTAAATCACCATACTTACTTTTTTGTTCCGTTGTATTATCTATCGCATCAGTTAATTCAGTAACTTTATCAGTAGCAGTATTTTTCAATGTATTTAAAGCTTGTCCGAAATCTTTGCGCAATTCGGCATCTACATTTTTAAATTCAGCAAATAAATCTTTCAATAAGCCTTTGCTGCCTAAATATTTAATTCTAAAAGCTTCAATTTCATCTTTAGAAGTAGTCTTAAAATTTGTTACTTCATCAATTAACTTATGTACTTTATCTAACATCTAATCTTCATTGTTAAGTTGCAAATTTAATCTTTTTCTTTAATTATATGAATTCCTTTTTTATAGATTTTATTTTGTTCTAAGTAATAGAATTCAAACGTTTTTGACATCAACGATTTAACATAAAAATAAATATACTTTTAAATTTATAATATGGCAAATTTAATTACTTTTGTTACTGTTAAATTGTAAAAAGAATAAAAAAACACTACTAACATTATGGAATCAAAAATAAATGCATTTATGGACTTGGTGAAACAACGTAATCATCATGAGCCTGAATTTATACAAGCTGTTCACGAAGTTGCTGAAACAGTTATACCCTATATAGTTAATAAAGATATCTATCGTGGTAAAAACATTTTATTAAGAATGGTTGAGCCAGAAAGAGTAATTATGTTTAGAGTTAGTTGGGTTGATGATGCGGGTGAAGTTCAAGTAAATAGAGGGTATCGTATTCAAATGAATTCGGCTATAGGGCCTTATAAAGGAGGTTTGAGATTTCATCCTACAGTAAATTTGAGTATTTTGAAATTTTTAGCTTTTGAGCAAGTATTTAAAAATTCATTAACCACATTACCAATGGGTGGTGGTAAAGGAGGGTCTGATTTTGACCCTAAAGGGAAATCTGATAATGAAATTATGCGTTTCTGCCATGCTTTTATGAGTGAATTATGTCGCCATATTGGTCATAATACTGACGTGCCAGCAGGCGATATAGGTGTGGGCGGTCGTGAAATAGGATTTTTATTCGGACAATATAAAAAATTACGTAATGAGTTTACCGGTGTATTGACAGGTAAAGGTGCTACTTGGGGAGGGTCTTTAATCAGACCTGAAGCTACTGGCTATGGTAATGTATATTTTGCTCAGAATATGTTAGCCACTAAAAATGATTCTTTTAAAGGAAAAACGGTAACTATTTCGGGTTCTGGTAATGTAGCACAATTTGCTGCTGAAAAAGCCATTGAATTAGGAAGTAAAGTAATTACCATGTCTGATTCTTCAGGATATATTTACGATACCGATGGTATAGGTACTGAGAAGTTAAATTTTATAATGGATTTAAAAAATGTAAAAAGAGGCAGAATAAAAGAATATGTAACAAAATACCTGAATGCTAAATTTGTTGAAGGTAAAAAACCTTGGGCTGAAAAATGTGATATTGCATTACCATGTGCAACACAAAACGAATTAGATAGTGATGCTGCTAATACTTTAGCTTCAAACGGATGTATTTGTGTAAGCGAAGGTGCTAATATGCCATGTACACCAGAAGCAATTACAGCTTTTCAAGAACATAAAATGTTATTTGCTCCGGGTAAGGCTTCTAATGCCGGCGGTGTTGCTGTTTCCGGTTTAGAAATGAGTCAGAATTCATTGCGTTATAATTGGACAAGAAAGGAAGTTGATGATAAATTAAAACAAATTATGGAAGATATACATACTGCATGTCTTAAATATGGTAAGAATGATGATGGTTCTATTGATTATGTTAAAGGTGCTAATATTGCCGGATTTGTTAAAGTAGCTGATGCTATGTTAGCTCAAGGAGTGGTGTAATTCCCACCCAGACTCCCCCGTAATGTCATTAAGTTAAGAGTTTTTAGTCAAACAGAATATTTTTATTTAAATACCACCCCGTCTTTTTGCTAAGGCAAAAATCCCTGCCTTGCCGGCAGGCAGGCATCCCTTCTTGAAAAAGAGGGAAACTTTGTTGATAGATTTAAAAATCCAGTTAAATTAAAATTTGTAGTCAGAAATAAATTCCTTCCCTCAATAAGGGAAGGTGGCTTATTCGAAGAATAAGACGGAAGGGT